>JBHHXF010000137.1:0-8241 GCA_046756905.1 Anaerolineae bacterium
GGGAAGCCTGTTCTCCCCCCTCTGGGGGGAGCTAGAGGGGGGAAAGGGCCGTCTGTGCATCTTCATGGTGTGTTGCTTTTTCCGTCTGGCCTAATCACTGCCCACTGTCCACCGGATACCCCGCCTGCTGCCAGGCGCCAAATCCGCCCAGCAAAGCACTCACGTTGGTGTACCCCACGTTCATCAGAATGCGCGCCGCACGGGCGCTCGTGTTTTCCGCCGGTCAGGTACAGTAGGTGATGATCTCGGCGTCGTGAGGCAGGTCTGGGTTTTGGGTGCTCAGGTCTGTCAGCGGCAGCGAGATGGCGTTGGGAATATGGCTTTGCTGGTAATCCTCCAGGGAGCGCGTGTCCACCAGCAGCGCAGTCCCCGCGTCGAACTTGGCTTTGGCGTCCGCCAGCGGGGTGCGGGGCACCTCCGGAAAGGGGATGTTCTGCTGATTGACGGCGGTCGTCGGGCTGGGTGTGGCCGGCGATGATCGGTTCGCGATCAGGATTGCGGCCGATCCTATCAGGACGAGCGCCAGGCCACCGATTGTCCATTTGTTGATCAGGTTCCGGGAAGAGCGCCGCGAGGCTTGCCGGCGCTTTCGCTTTGTCCGTCTTCTCCGACTCATCTTGGTTCAGAATATCCTCCGTTTAGTCGCTTGTTCTCTCACGCCGGGCCGCAGTCCACTGCTGCACTCGTCCCTCTACCCACACCACATCGGCTACACGGAGGCGTGGTAGAGGTAGACGGTCTGAGTAGTCGGTGCTCTCACCGTAGTGCCCGCGAGCATACATGTCGTCGAAGGCAGCTTGCAGGTCCAGTGGGACATCCTCGAAGGGTGGGCGCAGAGGCACGGCAAGCGTGGGCAGTCTGTCACGCAAGTCGAAATACCAAACTTCAAAGGGTCCGGTCATCCCACCCCGTTTCAGTAGAGCATAGTAATCGCTGTTACCGGCGACCTCTGGCGGGCGTTGGCCGGCGCGCAGGAGGTCGATTTCGATCCAGTGGACTTGGGAGGCCATCACCGTTCTGCGCTTGCGCGTGAAGGTCTCACGGCCTTGCGTGCCGGGAGCTTTGTTGAAGGGTGAAAGCACTTCTATCGTCGTGACGATCTCCCGGTTACTGGTGTCCCGGATTTCAATGTATCGATCGCGGATTTCTACATCGTAAAGCGGCTCAATCAGGGTGGGTGCAGTAATAGCCCCGGTCGCTGTTGCCGGCTGTTCCCTTCTCTGCCCAGTTACCACGTAGACATCGGGCACGATTGGCCGCCGATCCAGATCACCCGGCGTAATGATATAAACCCGTTCCTCGATCTCCACGAAGAAGTCGGGTGACACGACGTCTGCCAGATAGTCGCTGATCGAGTTGATCAGCCGGCTGTGTACGCCGCCCCATCGGGTTGGCTCCTCCAAAAACGGATCCATTCCCGGAAATGGTGAGAGCATGGCGATGGACTCCTTCCTCAAAGCCGTGACACTGATATGATGATAGCATAGTTTGGAGTAAAAGGGAAAATAGATTCTGGTGATCAGCCCCAAGACCGTGCGCAACCACATCTCCAACATTTTCAGCAAGTTGCAGATGGCCGACCGCGCAGAGGCGATCATTCGGGCGCGGGGGGCCGGCCTGGGGCGCGACGAAGCTTAGCGCGCCACGCCCCTGGCCTCATTTGTCCCCTGTCCCAACCCCGTTGGGACACCGGTCCTATGCCCGTGGGGCATTGTCCCAAAGCAAAGATTGGACTGAAGTTAGGAGACTGCTCTCATGACAACGGGACACCTCGCGGTGTACAATGTGGCCACATGCTTGTCTCCGGAGCCAAAGGTGAATTACGATGGAGATAACTGCACCCGAGCCGGTAGAGGGTGGCACAAAGCTTACCCTGGATGGTGAAGCAGAACCAGGTGGCTTCTCCAAGCTGGTGGAGCCTATCGTCGCTCGTGGGGCTCAAAAGCAGTGGGAGACGAATGTCAGCAGCCTGAAAGCTGGGTGGAAGCGCAGCCTGAGAGTAGCGCCTGACGGCTCTCAGCAGGGGTAACACATGGATACGGGAGGGTGACCCACGCGAACAGACGAACGACAACAGACGAAAGACGATAAGGAGGTAATTGAAATGGCAAGAATCGAAGCAAGTGTGGTGATCAACCGACCCATCGAGGAGGTCTTCGCGTTTGTGACCGACAGCGAGAAGATGTCGCACTGGATGTCGGAACTCGTGGAAGCGAAGCAAACTTCCGAGGGCCCTGTGGGCGTGGGCACGACGTACATGGCCGTGGCCACGCCTCTGGGCCGGCGGGCCGAGAGCACCCAGGAGGTCGTCGAGTACGAGCCGAACAGGAAGTTCGCGTTCAAGTCCACCTCGGGGCCTGTGGCAAGCAAGGATAATTACACCTTCGAGTCGGTCGCGGGTGGCACAAAGGTCACTCGCGTGGCCGAGGCGGAGACAGGCGGCTTCTTCAGGCTGGCCGAGCCGCTCGCCGTCCGCATGATGCAGAGGCAGTTCAAAACCAATTTCGCCCACCTGAAGGACTTGCTGGAAGCGCAGGCCCAGGGCAGCGCCTGACGGCCCCCCACCAGTGGTAGCGTGTTCAAGCTTGTGGGCCACCCTCCCGTGTCCAGGCGTGAGCGGGCGTATGTAAGAGTTGAGGGAGCATCGAGAAAGAGCATGTCCAGTGACAGCGAATACCTTCATCGCCACCACCGGCAAAGGCCTGGCCCGCGCGGTACGCGAGGCAAACGGGGTCTGGTCGGTTGAATCCCTGCTCGAGGATCAAGACGTGCGCTGCCTGGCCGCCGACCCGCTCAACTCGAACGTGGTCTACGCTGGCGTGCAGCACGGCGGCGTGCTGCGCTCCGACGACCGCGGCCGGACCTGGCGGCCGGCGGGCCTGGCCGGCAAGGTCGTCAAGTCTCTGGCCGTGAGCCCTCACGATGCTGGCGCCATCTACGCCGGGGCGAAGCCGGCGCTGATGTACGTCTCGCGCGATGGCGGTGAGATGTGGGCGGAGTTGGACGGGTTCCGCCGCATCCCCTGGCGCCGGCTGTGGTTCTCGCCGGCGGAAAAGCCCTTCACCGCCTACGTGCAAGCCATCGCGCTCTCTCCCACCGACCCCAACGTTATCGTCGTCGGGATCGAGGCCGGCGCTGTGGGGCGCACCACCGACGGCGGAAAAACGTGGACGGGGCATCGGAAAGGCGCTCTGCGCGATTGCCATTCGCTCACCTTCCACGCCACGAACGGGGACTGGGTCTACGAAGCCGGCGGCACGGGCGGCGGCGCGGCGGTGAGCCGGGATGCCGGCGACACCTGGCGGCAGCCAAAGGCCGGTCTCGACCGGCACTACGGCTGGGCCGTCGCCGCCGACCCGGCCCGGCCGGAGGTATGGTACGCTTCGGCCTCGCCTGGGGCCGGCAAGGCGCACAGCGAGGGCAACGCACAGGCTTACATCTTCCGCTCAGCGGGCGGTGCGCCGTGGCAGAAACTGGGCGGTGGGCTGCCGCAGCCGCTCAACTACATGCCCTATGCGCTGCTCACCGACCCCACCGCGCCGGGTCACGTCTACGCCGGATTGAGCAACGGCGACGTGTGGTATTCGGCCGATCACGGCGAGACCTGGCAGAAGCTGCCCTTCAATCTCGGCAGTATCCACCACACGCTGGTCATGCTGTGAGTGGGGCGGGTTTGCTAGCTGCCGCTAGAGGGTCGGCCAGCAAACTCGCCCCACTAATCTGGGATGCGCCCATACGGCGCTCAGTTGATTGCCAGCGGGAATCACGGTATAATGTGAGTCCATTGGCCGGTGTAGGCCAGGATGCTTGTTGACAAAGGCGGATGACAAGTGCCGCGCGAAAAAGGTTGGATGAAACAACTTGATCGCCTGATGTACGGCGAAGGTGAGCGGCCGCGCGAGATATCGCCATTGCAGGCATCCGGTCGCGTCCAGACGGGTGAAAATGCAGTCGTGACTCCAGGCGGGACATCGCAGGCTCTCTTGACTGGGCGCTGGCTGCGCCTGGCACGGCGGGCGTGGTGGATCGTTGCCGCCGTCGCCGCCGGCATCTTCATCGCTGCGCTCCCTGCTTACGTGCCTAACCTGGGGAGAGGTCCGTCCGACGTTGCGGCCAGCATCGAGTCTTCTGCCAGGTTCGTATTCGCGGTTGATCTGCTCACCGCACTGGCATCCATAACGGCTGTTCTTGTTTCTCTGTCGCTGGCCGCCGTGCTATTCCGGCGCAAGGGGGACGATTGGATGGCCCTGTTCGTCTCGTACTACCTTTTGGGGTATGGAATCGTGCTGGCCGGCCCGTTAGATGTGCTGGATGCACTCTGGCCCGGAACCTATGAGATGACGCTGGTAGCTCAAGCCATCTTTATCCCAACGCCGAGTATGACGCTCCTCTTCCTCTTCCCCAGCGGCCGATTTGTCCCGCGCTGGACACGCTGGCTGGTCCCTTTCCCGATCCTATTGACGCCGACCCTGTTCCCGATACTGCCGTTCACATTACCCAAGTCTCTCGACCCGCTTCTGCTGGTTGCCGGAATCGGGTGGGGGAGTCTGTTTCTTGTGGTAGTGTATGCGCCAATCTATCGCTACCGGCGCGTGTCCACTGCCGTCGAGCGCCAGCAGACCAAATGGGTGGTCTTCGGTTTCGTAATGTGGACTATGGCGGCGTTCTTGTTCAGCGTGCCCTACTTCTTGCGGCAGCTCATACCGCCCGGCACGCCTATTCCGTGGTGGGTGCCCGTCAGCGAATTGGCCTGGTTTGTCTCGATGAATATCCTGCCCGTTTCGTTAGCGATAGCGGTACTGCACTACCGGCTGTGGGACATTGATTTCATCATCAACCGCACGCTGGTCTACGGGGCGCTCACCGCCAGCACGATGGGGATCTACGTGCTCATCGTGGGGTATCTGGGAAACCTGTTTCAGGCTCGCGATAGGTCGCTCATTGCGCTTCTCACCACTGGCCTCGTCGCTGTTCTCTTTCAACCCCTGCGCGAACGCCTGCAGCGTGGTGTCAACCGGCTGATGTACGGTGAGCGGGACGATCCCTACACCGTACTCTCCCGCCTGGGCCGGCGCCTCGAAGCGACTCTCGCCCCCGAAGCAGGGCTGCAGACGATCGTCGAGACAGTGGCTCAGGCGTTGAAACTGCCGTATGTGGCCATCGCGCTGAAGGGAGGTGAGGGGTTCGAGATTGTCACCTCCTTCGGGCTCCGTGTGAGCGATCCCTTCATTCTGCCGCTCACCTATCAGGCCGAAACCATTGGCCAATTGATCTGCACCCCGCGCGCGCCCGGCGAAGAATTCACCGAGGCCGATCAGCGGCTGCTGCGCAACGTTGCCCGGCAGGCGGGGGCTGTGGCCCACGCCGTGCGCCTGACGGCTGACTTGCAGCGGTCGCGGGAGCGGTTGGTCAGCGCGCGAGAAGAGGAACGCCGGCGGCTGCGCCGCGATTTACACGATGGTTTGGGGTCGGCCCTTGCCAGCCACGGGCTCAAGCTGGCGGCAGTCCGGCATCTCCTGGCGAAAGACCAGACTGCGGCCGAGACGTTATTGGACCAGATGGCGGCCCAAAATGAGGCGACAGTGGCCGAGATTCGCCGGCTGGTGTATGCGCTGCGTCCCCCCGCCCTCGATGAACTGGGTCTGGTAGAGGCGATTCGCGACCATCTCATCGGGGCTAATGGCGACGCCTCTCTGCCAGTGAGACTCCAAATCACGATTGAAGAGCCACCGGCCGGCCTGCCCCCCTTGCCGGCGGCCGTGGAAGTGGCCGCCTATCGCATTGCACTGGAAGCGCTTACCAATGTTGCCCGCCATGCACGTGCCAGGAACTGCGTGGTTTGTTTCATGCTGGACAAAACGTTACAACACACTATCCTGCAATTAGAAATCACGGATGACGGGATTGGCTTGCCCGGCACGCTGCGGACAGGTGTCGGATTGACGTCCATGCGTGAACGGGCGGAAGAAGTGGGGGGGATGTGCGTGGTGGAAGACAGGCCGGCGGGCGGGACGCGCGTGCTGGCGCGGTTACCGGTAAGTCGTGAAATATAGTGCGTACTTCGTACTGCGTATTGCGTATTCTGCAACTCAACCAGGAGAGCGCCATGGAATACGTACGCAGTACGCAATACGCAGTACGAAACAGGAGCTACCATGGAGCCTATACGTATCCTCATCGCCGATGACCATGCCCTATTCCGCGAAGGCTTGCAGGCGTTGCTCATGGCCATCCCGGACATCGAGGCCGTGGGCGAGGCGGCCACAGGCGAAGAGGCCGTTGATCAAGCGGAGGCCCTGCAGCCGGACGTGGTGTTGATGGATATTCACATGCCAGGCGTAAACGGTATTGAGGCCACGCGCCGGGTTCTCCACACCAGTCCGCACATAGGCGTGATTGTGGTTACGATGCTGGAAGACGACGCCTCGGTCTTCGCCGCCATGCGGGCCGGCGCGCGCGGCTACGTGTTAAAAGGTGCTCACCACGACGAGATGTTGCAGGCAATCCGGGCTGTCGCGAGTGGACAGGCCCTTTTCGGGCCGGCCGTTGCCACACGACTGATGAATTTCTTTCAAGGCCTGGGACCCGTTGCCGAACCATCCTCCCCGGCGCAGGTCTTCCCTGAACTCACCGACCGCGAACGCGAAGTCCTCCGATTGATTGCGCAGGGGCTCAACAACAGCCAAATCGCCGAACGTCTGGTCATCAGCCCCAAAACGGTTCGCAACCATATCACCAGCATCTTCAGCAAACTCCAGGTTGCTGACCGGGCTCAGGCGATCATTCGGGCTTGGAAAGCCGGCCTGGGGCGCGCCGAATAGAACACGGATGGCTCGGATGGGCGGATTAGGGTCCGTCTCCGCCCATCCGAGCCATCCGCGTTCTCGCGGGCGCGAGCTTGCCAGCCGGCGGGCGGCATGGTACAATACTGACACCCTCGATGACGTAAACACACCTTGCCGGTTCGTCACCGTCCGCAAGAAACACTACGACGAGAACGCAGACAAGCTTATTCATGCTGACCGACTACAACGAGATCGAAAAGCGCCTGTGGGAGGCCGCCGACGAGCTGCGCGCCAACTCCCGGCTGCGCTCGGCCGAGTATTCCGTGCCCGTGCTGGGGCTGATCTTCCTGCGCTACGCCGATCACCAGTTCGCCAGGGTGAAGGAAGAGCTTGAGGCGGAACTCAAGGCTGCGTCCGGCCGCCGGCGACGCGAGATCGGCAAGATCGACTACCAGGCGCGGGGCGTGATGTACCTGCCCGAAGAAGCGCGCTTCTCCAGTCTGGTGCAGTTGCCCGAGGGCACCGACATCGGGCGGGCCATCAACGATGCCATGCGCGCAGTCGAGGCGGCGAACGAGGACCTGCGCGGCGTGTTGCCCAAAACGTACAACCGCCTGGGTAACAACGTGCTCTTCGCACTGCTCAAGAACTTCAACTCGATCCCGATGGGGGTCGAGGGGGATTCCTTCGGGAAGATCTACGAATATTTCCTGGGCAAGTTTGCCATGAGCGAGGGGCAGCGCGGCGGCGAGTTCTTCACCCCCACCTCCCTCGTCAAGCTGATCGTCGAAATCATCGAGCCGTTCCACGGGCGCATCTTCGACCCGGCCTGCGGCTCCGGCGGCATGTTCGTGCAGAGCGCCCGCTTTGTCCAGGAGCACCAGCGGAGTCCCAGCGCGGAGATCAGCGTCTACGGGCAGGAGCGGGTGGCCCAGACGGTGCGCCTGTGCAAGATGAACCTGGCCGTGCACGGCCTGTCGGGCGACATCCGGCAGGCCAACACCTACTACGAGGATGTCCACACCAGCCGGCGGAAGTTCGATTTCGTGATGGCCAATCCGCCCTTCAACGTGAACCGCGTGGACAAGGAGCGCCTCAAGGATGACCCGCGCTTCCCCTTCGGGCTGCCGCGCGTGGACAACGCCAACTACCTGTGGATCCAGGTTTTCCACAGCGCGCTGAACGAGCGGGGGCGGGCTGGCTTTGTCATGGCCAACTCCGCCAGCGACGCCCGAGGCTCGGAGTTGGAGATCCGCCGGCAGTTGATCCGCCAGGGCGTGGTGGACGTGATGGCGGCGGTGGGCTCAAACTTCTTCTACACCGTCACGCTGCCCTGCACGCTGTGGTTCCTGGACCAGGGCAAGCGGGGCACGCCGCGCGAGAACACGGTGCTCTTCGTCGACGCGCGCCACATCTACCGCCAGGTGGACCGCGCCCACCGCGAGTTCACGCCGGC
>JBHHXF010000138.1:0-8239 GCA_046756905.1 Anaerolineae bacterium
GGTTGGGAGTTACTACTCAGCCACCTCGCGCCTGGCGAATGAATTCGCGGCAACCTTTGCGAAACCGACCCTTCGGGCTGAGCCTCAGGACGAAGCCTTCGTCGGTTGGGTTTCGAGCACCAAGGAAGGCTGAGTAGTAACGGTTGGGAGTTGATGGTCTGCGTATTGCGTACTGCGTATTGCGTATTGCGTGTCCGTGAAGGGGTGACGTATGTCGAGAACGATTGAGATCAAAGAGGCAAAGGCCCGGTACGCCCTGTCGCTGGACGAAGCCCAGTTGGCTGAAGGGCCGTTGATTGTCGAACGGCAAGGCAAACCCATAGCTGCAATCATCCCCTTAGCTTGCTTGCTACCTCGATAGGAGGCAATCGATATGGTCAAACGGATTTCCATCAAAGAGACCCGGGCGCCATATACCATCCCCGTGAGCGAGGATGATCTGGCCGAAGGTCCGATCATCCTTGAACGCAACGGAGATGCCGTGGCAGTTCTCGTTCCAGTCCAAGAATACCAGCGGTTCATAGCCTGGCAGGAACAGCAGGAAAGGAAAGCCAGGCATCGCGCCCGGTTGGAAGCCCTGGAGCGGGAACGGCTGGCGTTTCTCCGGTTGAAGCCGGAGCTTCTGCGGACACATAAAGGACTGTACGTTGCTATTCATGATGATCAGATCGTGGATAGTGACAAAGACAAACGCGAACTGGCGAAACGAGTATTTGCCCAGTCCTACCGTCCCGTGTACATCGAACTCGTCAGCGAAGAAGCGCGAACCGCCGAGTTTCCATCGCCTGAGGTAGTGGTTCGCGATGCCTAGTTACGATCTACAGATGGACCCACCGGCGCCATTTGTGCATGTACAGATCACCAATCCGGCCACAGGAGAGACTTGCACCCTTCGCGCCAAGCTAGATACCGGTGCATCTATGTCTGTCCTTCCCGAGTCAGTCGCTGAGGAGCTGTCCCTGGAGCCCATGGGGCGCATGCAGTGCTACGGCTACGACGGCACAGGATCATCACGACCGATCTATTTTGTCTCACTGGATGTGATGGGCCTCCTGATTCCTATACTCGAAACTGTGTCAGCGCCTCGCCACGATGTCTTGCTTGGAAGGGATGTACTCAACCAATTCGACATCACCCTCAAAGGCAAGAACCTCACCTTCGAGATGGTTGATCCATGACCTTGCTTAGAGCGTGATCACAATATTCCCATACTCATCTACCACACCCCGCGCACCGGGCGTGAGCACCGTCGTCGAGGCAATCTCCTCCACCAGACAAGGGCCGGCCACCTGGTTCCCCGGCTTCAGACGCGCCCGGTCGTAGACGGGACACTCCACAAAGCCGGCGCCCGAGAAGTAGACCGGCCGGCTCGCCCGCTGCGCCGCCGCAGGGTCCGCCCCTTGAGAATCGCCGGCTGCCAGCGACACCGCCGGCACGCGCCCGATGGTCGTCACCCGCACGTTGATGAACTCCACCGGCTCGTCCACTGAGGAGTACTCGTAGATGCGCTGGTGCAGCTCGTGGAAGCGGCGGATCGTTTCCTGCACGTCCGCCTGGGTCAGCCGGCCATTATGGGGCACCGGGGTGTTGATCTCGTACGACTGCCCCTCGTATCGCAAATCCGCCGACCACACAACCTCGATCTGGTCTTCGGGCACTCGCTCCTCCTTCAGTTGAGCGCGTCCCCGCGCCTCCAGGTTCTGGAGAATCTCCAGCAGTGCCTCGGCCTTCGCATCCTGTTCACTGATGGCCACCGTCTGAACGTAGTCATGCCGCGTATCGGAGACCAGCAATCCCAGGGCCGACAGCGTGCCAGGGAAAGGGGGAATGATCACCTTGCTCATGTCCAGGGCTTCGGCCAGCTCGACAGCATGGAGCGCGCCGGCCCCGCCAAAGGCCATCAGGGTGAACTCTCGCACGTCGTAGCCCTTCTCGATGGAGCTGACGCTGATGCCTTTGACCATGTTGGCGTTGACCAGCCGGATGATGCCATTGGCGGCCTCCTCGACGGACATCCCCAGCGGTTTGGCCACCCGCGTTTCGATGGCTCGCCGAGCCAGGTCGGGATGCAGAACCATTTCTCCGCCCAGAAAGTAGTCCGGGTTGAGGCGTCCCAGCACCAGATTGGCGTCGGTCACGGTGGATTCCTCGCCGCCCAGGCCGTAGCAGGCCGGCCCGGGGGCGGCGCCGGCGCTCATCGGGCCAACGTTCAGAGCACCGCCCTTGTCGATCCAGGCGATGCTGCCACCTCCGGCGCCGATGGCGTGGACATCCACCATGGGCATCTTCACCGGAAGACCCTCGAACTCCCCCTCCGAGTGCACCCGAGGCTGGCCTTGATCCACCAGGCCGATGTCAAAGCTGGTGCCGCCCATATCGACGCTGACGAGCTGCGTGTCGCCCACCAGCCGGCCAACGTAGGAACTGGCCACCACACCGCCGGCCGGCCCCGAGTTGACGGTATGCACTGCGTCAACGCGGGCGACGTCTACTGTCATAGAGCCACCGCTGGCCTGCATGATGCGCAGAGCCTGCCCTGAGCCTGTCGAAGGGTCCACGGCCCCGTACTGTCCTTCCAGTTGCTGCACCAGACTGTCCAGGTATCGCACGACGATGGGTTGCAGGTAGGCGTTGATCACCGTCGTCGAGGAACGCTCATACTCCCGGAACTCCGGTGCAATCTGCGAGGAGAGAGAGACGTAGGCCTCGGGGTAGAGCTCGCGGCATATTTCACCCACCCGTTGCTCGTGGGCCGGATTCAGGAAGGAGAAAAGCAGGCATACGGCGATAGACTCGACGCCTTCATCCTTGAGGTACTGCACAGCCTGGCGCACCGACCCCTCGTCCAGAGGTGTCACCACTTGGCCGTCGGCACCTACTCGCTCCCGGACCTCGCAGCGGAGATAGCGGGGCACCAGGGGGTCGGGCAGATCGACGGACATGTCGTACAGGCCGGCCGCCGGCCGCTCGATACGTGCAATCTCCAACACATCGCGGAACCCCTCGGTGGTGATGAGACCCGTCTTCGCCCCCTTGCGCTCGATGAGAGCGTTGGTGCCAATCGTGCTGCCGTGCACGATGTAGCCCACCTGGTCCATGGTGCTGCCGGTGTCTGCCAGGATCTTTTCGATCCCGCTCATGACCCCCTCGGCCGGATTTCGGGGGGTGGTGAGCACCTTGGTGTAGTGGATCTGACCACTGCGGTCGTCGATCAAGACCACGTCTGTGAAGGTGCCGCCAACGTCAATACCCAGACGCATAGTGTTGTTGCCTCCTCTTGGCTCTGTCTTGATAAACTATCGACGTTTGCATAGAATTATGAATGACGGATCGGGTGGCTGAACGCGCTACTGGCTTCGCGCCAGTAAGCTCCTCGGCTTCAGTCCCGCGAGGGAACCCCGGTCCCGTTTTCTTGCGGAATCGTGAGCCTGTCAAAGGGCCGACTACTCGAAGTCATCAACAGTGCGTTTATGAAGATTGAGAGAACAATCGGGTAATGCACGGTGCACCTCAGCCGGCGACCGCACGGGCATGAAGTGCCCGTGCTACACAGCAGCGCCCGATGAATCGGGCTTTCGGCGTCTTTTTGAGGCGGAAAAGCCCCATTGATGGGGCGCAGCTTTGTAGCCCGCCGACTTCATCAGCGGGCGGGCGTTGGTCCAAGTTCGACCGCTCTTGAGCGGAGTACCCTGATTAAGTTCTCAAAGTTCATTAACGCACTTTTCGTAGCAGACGGCGAATTCATCCGTCGGCTGGCGGGGCTATACCCGCACCGGCTCTTGGAATTCTCCCAGTACCTTCTTCATCACGCTGATGATCTCTCCCAGCGAGCAGTAGGCCCGAACGGCGCGCATCATCGCCGGCATGACATTGCGTCCCGAAGCGCAAACGTCCCGCACTTCTGCCAGAGCAGCTTCGACCTCGACGGGGTCCCTCTCCTGTCGCACCTGCTCCAGGCGCTGCAGTTGTTCCTCCATCGCATCCGGCCGATACCCATGGAGCTCCACATCGGGGGTGAACTCCTCGCCTTCCACCCGATACTTGTTCACGCCGACCTTGACAAGTTCCCCGCTCTGGAGCTTGCGCTCGTACTCGTAGGCCTGGCGGGCGACCTCGGCCTGTACCAGCCCCTGGCTCACGGCGTTGACGATGCCACCCCACTCCTCGTCCACTCGCCGCATCTCCGCGACGATTCTCTGCTCCATCTCCGTGGTCAGCCACTCGATGTAGTACGAGCCGGCCAGCGGATCCACCGTGTCAGCCAGGCCCATCTCCTCGGCCAGAATCTGCATGGTGCGCAGCGAGATGAGGGAGGCCTTTTCACTGGGGATGGTGTATGCCTCGTCGTAGCAGCACAGGGCGCTGGTCTGGGTGCCGGACAGGGCGGCGATGAGGGCGTAGTAGGCGCCGCGCACGATGTTGTTCTCCGGCTCCTCGATGGTTAGCCCGCTGCCACCGCCGCCGGCAATCATCTTCATCTGCATGGTTCGGGGGTTCTGCGCACCGTATTCCTCCTTCATGATACGCGCCCACAGCCGGCGCGCGGCACGGAACTTGGCCACCTGCTCCCACAGGTTGCCGAAAATGTTGAAGTTGAAGGAGATGCGGCCGGCAAAATCGTCCACGGCCAGCCCGCGATCCAGCACCTCATCGATGTACGCCCTGGCGATGCAGTAGGCGTAGGCGATCTCCTGGACCGGCGTGGCCCCGGACTCCCGGATGTGGTATCCGCACACGCTGACCGGGTAGTAGCGGGGTGCTTCGCGGGCGCAGAATTCCATCGTATCGCCGATGAACCGGATGGATGGCTCCACGGGAAAGATCCACGCCCCGCGACCGATGTATTCCTTGAGGATGTCGTTCTGGGTCGTGCCGGCGATCCGCTCGCGGGGCACCCCCTGCTTCTCGGCCACAGTGAGGTACATGGCCAGGATGATGGGCGTGACGGCATTCACCGTCAGGGAGACGGAGATCTTGTCGATGGGGATGCCCTCGAAGGCCACCTCCATGTCCTTGAGGGTGTCCACGGCCATGCCGACCCGACCTACCTCCCCGAAGGCCATCGGATCGTCGGAGTCCAGGCCCATCTGGGTGGGCAGGTCGAAGGCGACGTTCAGGGCGTTCTGGCCGTGTTCGATCAGGAAGCGGAACCGCCCGTTGGCCTCGGCGGGGGTGCCGAAGCCGGCGTACTGGCGCATGGTCCAGGGTCGGTAGCGGTACATGTACTTGTGGATGCCACGGGTGAAGGGATACTCCCCCGGTTCCCCGATGTCCTGCTCGATGTCAATGTGGGCGACATCTGCCGGCCCGTAGATGGGCTTGACCTCAATGCCTGATTCCAATACAACGTCCCTTAGCTTCATTTCTTTCGCAGCCATTGTTCGACTCCTCAACAAGTTCTATGGTATCATGCACTCAGCAACAACCGTGTGGGTTGTGTCGCAAGCGTTCATCGGCAATGATTTGACAGGCGATGGCAAAGCCAGTATGATGTCATCAGAAGCTGGGTGGCCTGGTGAAGTCACCGGTAGCCAGTCCGGGGCAGTAGCCAGGCTGTGAGCGCCCTGATACAGGCGCCCACCCGGCGTTTTTCTTTTCCAACGCCCACCTCACCCGCAATCTTTAGTGATATCCAGAAAATAAAACGCCCCACTTTGCTCGGCCTGGATTGTCAAACCTGTGGTGAGCCTGGTCGAACCATCCAGGCCACACGCCGGATTTGGCAATCCGGCGGGAGCAGTTGAGATGACTATTTTCCTGGAACTCCTGCAACAAACTCGCTGATTTCCTCCAACCGCGATCCTGTGGCAAAGACGGCCGCAACACCCAGTTCCAGCAGCTTTGGCCGGTCCTGGTGGGGGATGTTGCCCCCCACGACGACCAGGACGTCGTCCATGCCTTCCTCCCGCAGGCGCTGCATCAACTGCTCTGTCAACGGAAGGTGGGCGCCAGAAAGGATGGACAGGCCAATTACATCCACGTCCTCTTGGAGCGCGGCCTCGACAATCTGGTCGATGGTCTTGTGCAGTCCGGTGTAGATCACCTCGCAGCCGGCATCCCGCAATGCGTGGGCCACCACCTTGGCCCCCTTATCGTGACCATCCAGGCCGGGTTTGGCGATCAACACGCGGGTCGGTCTATCGGCCATGACCCTCTATCCCGTCACCCTCACCACCACCGCCGCGCCCGTATCCCCCGCAGCACAGCCAGTGAACAACCCGTAGCCGCCGCCGGCCAACACCAACTCCTCGACGAGCTCCATGATCAGCCGCATGCCTGTCGGACCCTGGGGGTGTCCCCAGATGAGGGATGAGCCGTAATTGTTCATCGCGTCCAGCCCCACCCCCGTCTCGCGGCAGAAGTAGACGTCGTTCACGGCAAAGGGGTTGTGAGTCTTGATGGCATGGATGTCCTCGATGTCCAGGCCGGCCTTCTCCAGCGCCTGGCGGGCTGCCGGCACCGTCGCCTGGGCCATGAAACCTGGCTTGGCACGAGCCTGCCCATAGCCCAGCACCTGGACCTCAATCCCCGAATCCCGGCTCAACTCCCGCGCCCGCTCCCGCGTGGTGACAATCAACCCACAGTTCCCATCGGCCGGGTGAGTCTGTCCACCGTAGGTGACAGTGCCGTCCTTCAGCACAGGCCTCAGCCGGGCCAACCCTTCGGCCGTAGTGGGGAACACACCTTCGTCCCCGGTCACAGTGGCTACCACCTTGCGCCCTCTAGCATCGCGCACCTCGATGGGCGTCACCATAAAGCGGCGATGGAAAGCAGCATCATCCTTCAGAGCATCCTGGTACTGCTCATAGCGCAGCAAAGTCACCTCATCCTGCTCCTCACGGGTGAAGCCGCCCTCGCGGGCCACGTTCTCCGCCGTCTCAATCATGGCGTTGTCCGCGAAGGGATCGCAGTTGAAATTGTCCCACACCCAGTCCTCGGTGTCGCCCTTGCCGCCCGGTCCCAGCGGGTTGGGGTAGTAGATGTGGGGACCGTTACTGGTGCGGTCGCAGGTGATGGTCAGCACCGCCTCGCCGCCACCCGTCTCGACTTCCATGGCTGCGCTGGCCAGCACCCGCGCCGACGTGGCGCACGCCTGGTTGATGGTCGGCCCGGTGATGCCAGTGGCACCGATAAGGCCGGCCAACCACGGCGCGCCGTAGAAGCTGTGCTGCTGGGGTACCGTCATCCCCAGGTGGAGAGCATCGAACACCCCGGGATCGACCCGTCGCTCCTCCAGAGCCTGCCTGGCAATGTCAGCAGCGAAAGTCACTGCGTGGAGATGAGCGAAATTGCCCTGCCACGCGCAGAAGGGCGTGCTCCAGTAGCCGCCGTACGGGATAAAGACCTTTTCAAATCGCATCCGATCCTCCTCTCTGGCTGTCAACGGATGCGCAAACGAATTAACGGAGCAACGGATAGAATTGATCCGCTAATCCGCTTCGCCGAAGGCAATCCGTTGACCGCCCATCCGTTACCGGCTGTACATCAGCCCGCCATCAATCGTGATCACCTGTGCTGTGATGTATGCCGCTTCCTCGCTCGCCAGGAAAACGTGCAGGGCAGCAATCTCCTCCGGCTCCGCCATCCGCCCCAGAGGAATGCGTTGCAAGAGGCGGTCCATGATCTTGTCCGGGATGGCGGCTGTCATGCGGGTCTTCACGCCGCCGGGCGCAATGCAGTTCACGTTGATGTTGTAGCGTGCCAGCTCCAGGGCCAGAGTTCTCGTCAGGCCAACCACGCCGGCCTTGGACGCGCTGTAGTTCGCCTGGCCAACGTTGCCCAGCCAGGCCGTCGATGAGGTGCTGGTGATCTTCCCGTATCGTTGGTGGATCATCGGCACGGCCGCTGCTTGAGCGCAGAGGAAAGTGCCTTTCAGATTGACGTTCAAGACGGCATCCCAGGCTGCCTCGTCCATCTTCTTGACCTGATCGTCCTTAATTCGGACGGCCAGAGCGTCGCGGGTGATGCCGGCGTTGTTGACCAGGATGTCGAGCCGGCCCCACCGCTCCACGATCTGATCCACCATCGCCTCGACCTCTGCCCGGTTGGTCACGTCGGCGGGGACGAAGATAGCCTCGCCGCCGGCCTCCTGGATAGCGGCCACCGTCTCTTCGGCCGCCTCCCGATCCACATCGTTCACTGCCAAGCGCGCCCCTTCAGCGGCGAAGCGTAACGCCGTGGCCCGGCCAATTCCCTGGCCGGAACCGGTGATGAGGGCGATTCGGTCTTTCAAGCGCAT
>JBHHXF010000139.1:0-8237 GCA_046756905.1 Anaerolineae bacterium
TCACACCCCATTGTAACACCAGAGCCAAGATTTCGCAACGACGCACGGAAATCCGTGTTGCCCACATCCCCGATCCGCGGAGCGCGTCATTGACAAACCTGGTATCCCGCAACTATAATCTGATGGCTGAGGAGACTCTCATGGCCCAACCCAACTACTTTTCTGTATCCCAACTCAACCGCCACGTCCGCGCGCTGGTCGAGGGCGATCTTATGCTTCAAGATTGCTGGGTTGAAGGGGAAGTATCCAACTACACGCGAGCGGCCTCCGGCCACGTCTATTTCACACTGAAAGATGAATCAGCCCGCCTGGCTTGCGTCATGTGGCGCTCGAACTTTGAGTGGCAGACGTACGTGCCGGAGGATGGCCACGCAGTGCTCTGCCATGGATATGTCTCTGTCTACGAGGCCCAGGGGCGGTATCAACTCTATGTAGATGAGATTCAGCCAGCCGGCCACGGCGTTCTCCACCTGGAGTTTGAAGCCCTCAAGAAGAAATTGGCCGCCGAGGGCCTCTTCGACGACGAGCGAAAGCGACCCGTGCCGGCCCATCCCCGTCGCATCGGGGTCGTTACGTCGCCCCAGGCTGCTGCACTGCGGGACATCTGCCACGTGTTAGCGCGCCGCTACCCTCTGGCGGAGGTTGTGCTGGCTCCCACGCTGGTCCAGGGTGAGCAAGCGCCCGCCCAGATTGTCGCAGCGCTCGGCGCGATCAACCAGGCCGGCGTGGACGTGGTGATTCTGGCGCGAGGCGGCGGATCGCTGGAGGAGCTGTGGGCCTTCAACGACGAGCGGGTCGCGCGCGCGGTCGCGGCGTCGCAGACCCCGATAGTGTGTGGCGTGGGACACCAGACTGACTTCACCATCGCCGATTTCGTCGCTGACGTGCGCGCCCCTACGCCGTCAGCGGCGGCCGAGGTCGTCGTGCCGGATGGGGCGGAACTGCGGCAGACGCTGCTGGGCCTGCGCATGCAGCTCGCTGCCGGCGTGGGCCGGCAACTGGCGGACAGGACGCGCGAAGTCGAGCAGCAGCGCCAGCGTTTGGCGCGTCATTCGCCCATGCGGGTGATCGGCGAGTACCGGCAGCGGGTGGATGGATTGGCTCAGACTGGCCAGCGGGCCGTTCTCCATCGCCTGGCGTTGGCTAGGGAGCGACTCAACAGCCGCATCACACAGATGCATGCTCTGGACCCCACTGCGACCCTGGCACGGGGTTACGCGATTGTCAGCCGGCTGGACACCGGTCAGACTGTGAGCAGCGTTCGCCACGTGCGGCCTGGCGATGTTCTTTCCGTGCAGGTCAGCGATGGCGACTTCGAGAGCGTCGTCGGTCGTGGGAGGAGGCAGAAACCGTCCTCAGAGACAGGAGCAGCGGACGATACAGAACAATTGGGGCTGAAAATTTGAGTGATCAACAATGATGGGCAACGAAAGGCGCGGCGATCCATGATCGATGAACTCTCCTTCGAGGAAGCCTTTGAGGAGCTGAAGAAGACGATAGCCCAACTGGAAGAGGAGGAGCTGCCTCTAGACAAGGCGCTCAACCTTTTTGAACATGGGACGATTCTCGCGCAACGCTGCGAGGCTCTGCTGGATCAAGCGGAGCTGCGCGTCAAGCAATTGGTGCCGGCAGAGGAAGCGGACGGCTTCGACGCCGTACCGTTTGATGCGCTTTGACCGTCAGTGATCAGTTACCAGTGATCAGTTGCCAGTGATCAGTGATCAGAATCTGATGACTGATCACTGATCACTGATTACTGATCACTGGTTCCCTGTGAACCTGCATGAGCATTCGCAATATTCTCGACAATCAGACCCTGGCCGTCAGCTTTCTCGCGTGGACGGTCGCGCAGTTGTTCAAAGTCGTCCTGGACTCGATCAAGAGCCGCCGTATTGACGTCTCGAGTTGGGCCAGCGCCGGCGGGATGCCCAGTTCCCACTCCGCGCTGGTGGCAGCTCTGGCGACTTCCATCGGTCTGCGAAACGGGTTCTCGTCGGACTGGTTCGCCATGGCTTTGATCTTTGCCCTGGTCGTCATGTACGATGCAGCCGGCGTTCGACGTGCGGCCAGCGCTCAGGCGCGCATATTGAACCAGGTGATCGACGAACTGTTCCAGGGTCATCCAATCAGCGAGGAGCGCTTGCGGGAGTTCCTGGGGCACACGCCTGTCGAGGTGATAGCCGGCGCTGCCATAGGGGTTTTGTTCGCCTGGTGGCTGATAAGTTGAGTGGGGGGCGCCGGCGGGGTATGCGGAGCACTCAACATGCCTTTGTGGAGCACGGTGGAGGACGAAGTAGCTGGATGGCTATATTGCTGGATGGCTGGATAGCTGGATGGCTCAGGGTAAGCGTTCAGCAATCCAGCCATCCAGCCAACTATCCTGGGAGTGAGACAGATGACCACAATCCTTGTTGTTGACGACGAGCGAAACATCATCGATCTGGCAGAGATGTATCTGCTGAAGGATGGCTACAACGTGTTGCGGGCCGGCGACGGGCAGGAGGCCCTTAGCGTGATCCGGCGCGAGCGGCCAGACCTGGTGGTGCTGGACATCATGCTGCCTGAGGTGGACGGTTGGGAGGTCTGTCGCCGGCTGCGCAGCGAGGGGGACCGCACCCCTGTCATCATGCTCACTGCCCGCGACGAGGACGTCGATAAGATTGTCGGGCTGGAAATGGGCGCCGACGACTACATGACCAAGCCGTTCAACCCCAGGGAGCTGGTGGCTCGCGTCAAGGCCGTTCTGCGTCGCTCGGAGGGGGCGGGGCCTGCGCCTGGAAAGCCTGTCTCCATCGGCGATGTGGTGATTGATCTCGATCGGCGCGAGGTGAAGGTCGCCGGCCAGGGTGTACCTCTGCGCACCAAGGAGTTTGACCTGCTGGCGCATTTCGGTCAAAATCCAGGGCTGGTGCTGAGCCGCGAGCAACTGCTGGACGCCGTGTGGGGGTACGATTTCTACGGCGACACTCGCACAGTGGACGTGCACGTGGCGCACCTGCGCAGCAAGCTGGCCGGCAGTTCGGAGGTGGAGATCGAGACGGTATGGGGGATTGGGTACAAGTTGGTGGAGCGAGAGGGATCGTGATGCGTGATACGGGATGCGGGATGCGGGATACGGGATGCGGGATGCGGGATGAGGTGGGCACAGTTTACACTTTCATTACAATTTCCCAACTTGTCGGCAATAGTCAGGTTGTAAACTCGTAGTGAGCTCATGTTCAAGACTTTGCGTGCCAAGCTGATCGTGTCCTATGCTGTCTTGGTAATGCTGTGCCTGATTCTGGCCGGCGCAAGTGCCGTGTTCCTGTTTAACCGGTATCAGGCGTACACAGCTCGCAAGAACATGCGGTTATTGGTCGTGGCGCTGGCCGGCCAGACGCGCGTGCTGTCGGCTGAGCGGGTCCCCGTCGTGGAGGCCAGGCGCCGGCTTGAGCAAATGGCCAGGGACGTTGGCGCACGGCTGTTGGTCCTGGATGAAGAAGGGCGGGTACTCGTAGACTCCGAAGGGGCAGCGGGTAATGGTTTCCGAATTCTGATTCCCCCGCAAACCGAGCCACTCTTGTTTCGCCGTGCTCTCCATCGCTTTGTGGACCCTTCTGGGCGGGCGTTTTTCTACGTGACCACACGGCTGCCGCGACTGGAGCGCACACCGGCGGCAGCCGCTCAGTATCTAGCGTTGGCGCTTCCGGTGCGCGAAGTGGTCGGAGCGTGGCGTGAGTTGGCGCCGTCGCTCCTGGTCATCGGAGGGATCGTCTTCGTGCTGGCAACGCTGCTGGGCGTGCTTCTGGCCCGTTCGGTGAGCCGGCCCATCCAGCAGATGACCAAAGCTACCGAAGCGATGGCTCACGGAGACTACGCCCAGCAGATCCAGGTGGAGGGGGACGACGAGGTGGCGCGCCTGGCGCGGTCCTTCAACACCATGACTCGTGAGGTGGACCGGGCCCACCGCATGCAGCGGGACTTCGTCGCCAATGTGTCACACGACTTGAAGACTCCCCTTACGTCGGTCCAGGGCTTTGCCCAGGCGCTGCTGGACGGGACAGCCGACGATCCTGACGCCCGTGTCCATGCGGCCAGGGTCATTTACGAGGAAGCGGAGAGAATGCGCCGGTTGGTCCATGAGCTATTGGAGCTCGCCAAGCTCGAATCGGGACAGATCAAATTCGCCGAGGAACCGGTCGATCTGGGGCCGCTGCTGGCGGATGCGGTGGATCGGCTCATCCCCCTGGCCGAGACACGGGATGTGACGGTCGACCTACGAGCGCCGGCATCGCTGCCCCCCGTGCGCGGCGACGAAGGCCGGCTGTCCCAAGTGTTCAACAACCTGCTGGACAACGCCCTGGCCCACACCCCAACTGGCGGCTCCATCCAGGTCGTGGCTGCTCCCACCTCCGAGGAGACACTGGAGATTGTGGTATCCGACACCGGCAGCGGGATTCCCCCCGAAGACCTGCCCCGCGTCTTCGAGCGTTTCTATCAAGCTGACAAGGCCCGGGCCGGCCAGCGGGGGACCGGTTTGGGGCTGGCCATTGTCCAGGAGGTCGTCGTGGCCCACAGCGGACACGTTACCGCGTCCAGCCAGCCCGGCCAGGGTACCCGGATCACCGTGACATTGCCCATCGACCGTGGCTGACCTCCCCGCGCCGCGTGCTTCAGCCGCCCCTTTCCCGATTCTCTTCCCTGCGCTAGCCCTTCGGTTCCAGCACTCTCTCCTAAACAGTCAACATGTCCGGGCGGGACGCCCTTAAACACGAAGGCTCAACGCAGATTAGTGGGGTGGCGAAAGACCCAGTGGGGACAACGCTCATGCCCCCCTCTAGCTCCCCCCAGAGGGGGGAGAACAGGCAAGCCTCCCCCCCTCTGGGGGGGATTGAGGGGGGGGGGCAGTCCCAACAGGCCAGGTTAGCACCCCACAAATGTGCGTTGAGCCAACACGAAAATGCTAGATGACTAGTGGGTCATCTGTCATGCCCATGGCCGTTTTTCTCTAGGGAATAACGGCTATGTTCGTGCCTAATGACCCACTAGATGGCTGGATGGCTGGGCACTCTGCCAGCCATCCAGCCATCTAACCAACCAGCCAACTGTTTTCGGAGCAGCACTACAGCGGATTGGGAATACAACGGATCGCACATAATCCCATCCGTTGTATTCCCAATTCGTGTAGTGTTTCGACAGCGGCTCTTGTGGCTGGGGAAGTGATGTGTTCAAATCAGGCTCTGAGCGGGTCCGTGCCCCGCAAATTTCGGCACGAAATCAGCGTTATAGGGCGATATCGCCGGTCGTGGATCGGCTACGAGCCTGAAAGCGGGTACTTCAATGGGTTATCGCTGGCTAGGCGTAGTAGGATGATCGGTCCACAGCTTCATTGCTTCTTGTCAGTCCGCCGGCAGATCGAGTAGAATACCGCTGAACTGCCAAACACGTTCATGGAACTGTCTTCTGGAGGAGTGCTGGGCTTATGAGGTCTAAACCGGTAGCGCGTCTGGTATTGGCATCTGCTCTGATCTTCCTGCTCGGTGGTGTGGTCGGGAGTTTCGGGGTGGCCCCGCCGGCCATCGCCCAGCCCGCAGCCAACGACCGGCTGGGCATCTGCCACGTCAATCTGATGGCGCTGGACACAACAGATGAGATACTCGACGAGCGGTATCAGCGGGCGGTGGAGGCGGGCGCCGGCTGGACGCGCTACGAGATTCGCTGGGACGAGATCGAGAGCAGCGCCGGCTTCGACTACGCCAAACAGGACAACATCGTGCGCCGCGACGTTGCGAACGGCCTGAAGGTGGATGCGATCTTCAACGCCACGCCGGCCTCCTACGCGACCAGCGGCCTCGCCTGGGTGCCCGGCCCGCGAGTCGGCCAACGAGCGTTCACCTCGGCGCAACTGGCCGGCCTGGCCGCCGCCACTTCCGCGCCGGCCAACCTCTACGAACCGATCTTCGCCGATGGGACCGACACGCCGGCGCCGGGCAAGGCGATCAATCCTGACAACTACTGGGCGCGCTTCGTCCGCAAGACGGTTGAGCGCTACATGCCCGGCGGGACGCTGGCCACCGACGAGGGCTGGCCGGACGGGGCCGGCATCCGGCTGTGGGAAATCTGGAACGAACCGGATCGAGCCTTCTGGACGGGCACCGTGGAGGATTACTACCGGCTGCTGAAAGTAGCCTACCTGGTCATCGAATCCACAGACCAGGAAGCGACGGTCATGTTGGCCGGCCTGGCCCACTGGCCAGACCCCAACTGGCCGCCCAGCGTGGACTGGTTCCCCAACTTCCTCAACACCGTCGCGTCGGACCCTTTGCCGGCCATGCGCGACGCCTATAACCAGTACTTCGACGCGGCGGCCTGGCACTGGTATAGCAATCCCCGTCATCTGTACGAGAAAACGGTCGAAATGCGATCTCTCATGGCTGACTACGGGATCACTGGCAAATCGATCTGGGTCAACGAAAGCGGTGTGTCGATTTGGGATGAATATCCAGGTCCCACCGAGGATCCTGACAGCCCGGGGCGCGCAACGACGGAGGAACAGGCGGCCTGGGTGTTGCAGGGCTTCGCCGAAGGATTCGCGGCCGATGTGGAGCGCATCTTTTTCTTCCAACTGTACGATGACTGCGGCAATGGGCCATTCTCCTGGGATGCCTATGGCCTGATTCGCAATCCCGAAGGATCGGCCGGCGAGGGTGTGTGCGCCCCCCATCCCGACAGTCCGGGCGTCCCCAGGCCGGCCTACACCGCCTACCAGGTGGCTGCTCAGGAATTCCGCGATGTGGAGCCGACCTGGCGCTACCACGACTACGCCAGCGGCCTGGGGCGAGTGGCCCTGTTCCGCCCGCCGGACGAGCGCGTGCTCGTGATGTGGAACTGGTCCTTCGCGGACAAGACGTTCAACATCATCGCCACGGGCGATTCGGGTGAGCTGATCGACGTGGCCGGCGCGAGCCAGGCGGTGACGCCGGCGGGCGGCAGTTACGCGATCCCCCTGCCGGCGGCCACCAACGACAACTGGGACCAGGCCGGCGCGATGATCGGCGGACAACCGTACATCCTCGTCGAGACCGACACGCTGACGCCCACGGCGCGGGTGGATCCGTTGTCGGAGACCAGTTCACCAACATTCCAGGTCGCCTGGGACTTGCAGGACTGGGGGACGGGCATCGCGGCCTATGAAATCTGGTACAGCGATGGAGCGCCGGCTTCCCCCGCCGATTGGCAACTGCTGACAGAAGACACGGCGGTGAGCCCCGTCAAGGCGCGGCTGCAAGACAGCGTGAGTTTCGCCGGCCAGGCGGGTCACACCTACTACTTCGCGGCGCGGGCGCAGGATCGGGCCGGCAACTGGTCGGCACTGGGCGAGCCGCAGGCGTGGACCACCATCATGGAGAACGGCGTCGTCGCCGGCCGCGTGTTCGACATCCGGCGCCAGCCCGTGGCCTCGGCGACGGTGGAGGTGGTGTTGGAGGCCGGCGTAGTAGCCACCGGTACCACCGATGTGGATGGACAGTTCGTCGTGCAGGATGTGCCCTTCGGCCAGGAGTACGGCGTATCCGCGACGGCCGAGGGATACGGCAGTTGGCCGCCGGTGTGGAAGGTGACGCCGACGTCCACGGCCACGCCTGGCGTGGAGTTGGACCTGCCACCCTTCTTCAACGCGCTGGTCAACGGCGGGTTTGAGGATGGGTATCTGGCCGGCTGGGTGCGCGGCGGCAACACGCTGCCGCTCCGCAGCAACTTCGGCCGGACGGGCGCGGACAGGGATCGGCCCAAGGCGGCGCTGCTGGGCTTCCGCAGCGATGGCGCTGCGCCGGGGGATTCGACGCTCAGCCAGATGGTGGATGTGTCGGGGGAGTCGCCGGCGCTGGGTTTCTGGTACCGCGTGTACCAGACGAGCAAGGTCGGTGAGCCGCCGCCCAATCTCTTCCAGGTGCTGCTGGCGACGGGCGAAGGTGGCGACCCGCGTGTGCTTTATACCGACCGCCTCTCGGCCTCTGAGGCGTGGCAGTACCAGTGGGTGGATCTGGGGGCCTTTGCCGGCCAGGAGGTGAAGATCACCTTCAAGCTGACCCAGCCGGCGGCTGACCTACAGACGGTGGTATACCTGGACAACGTGGCGCTGGGGCCGGCTGTGCCACGCGCGAGACCGCTGCACGGCGTGCTGCTACCGCTGCTGATGCGGAACTGACCGTCAAACGGAGTTGTACATCCACACGCGTGGTAATTTGCCAGTACACGTT
>JBHHXF010000140.1:0-8210 GCA_046756905.1 Anaerolineae bacterium
AAGAGCTTGATCGGATCATCTGTCATCTGGTTTGTCCGGTGACGTGCAAATAGCCTTCTTCGTCCAGGCGCCGGCGCAAATAGGCACGCCCATGCTCTTCCGTGTTCTCTAACATCTCTTGCTCAATTTCGTCTCGGTGATCGTGATAGTAGCTCAACGCGTCGTAGATCTGCGCAAGTGTAAGATGCGGTAGAATGTTATCCGCCAGGGACTCTGGTGTCTCCCCAATACGCAAATAGCCAATAATGATACTCACCGGAACGCGTGTGCCTTTGATCATAGCCTGCGGCCCGGCGGCCTTTTCAACTACCTCGATGTAGGCGTGCTCTGGCGCAAGTTGTCTACGTACGAGTTCATCCGCTATTTCATCAGGTGTCCGTGCACTATCCTGTGCCTTGCGTCGCAACAACTGATACGTCTTCTCTGAAAGTGTTACTATACTCATAATCCACCTCAGTTTTTCTTGACCCCTATGGTACTGTTGCTGATTCGTGCCTGTGGGTTATGTCGCTTCACCTATCACAATCGAACGTCTCCCTCTTATATCGATTACGCCGGCCGGCTCGCCTGGCGAGCGTCTGACTTCCACGAACCGGTCTCAGAGAGCATCTCGCTGGCCTTCTGGTGTGTGACTTCGGTCGCGGAGCCCAGCATCTGGGTGATCTCGTCGATGCGTTCGTCGTCCGCCAGCCGGCGGGCGCGGGTCACGCTGCGCCGACCCTCCACCACCTTGCTGATCTGGAAGTGCGTGTCGGCGAAGGCGGCAATCTGAGGCAGGTGGGTCACGCAGACCACCTGATGTTCCGGGTTGCCGTTGGCTGTCAACCCCCATAGCTTGCGCCCCACGATCTCGCCGACTCGCCCACCAATGCCGACATCAATCTCATCAAAGATCAGGATGGGTGTGGCGTCGGCCGCAGAGAGGGTGGACTTGAGGGCCAGCATCAGGCGCGAGGTCTCCCCACCCGACGCGATTTTGGCCAGCGGGCGCGGCGGCTCGCCAGGATTCGGCGTGATAAGGAATTCCACCCGGTCGATTCCGGTGGCGTCGAAGGCGTACCGGGTGCCGTCAGCCGGCGCCCCGCGCTCGTCTTCGCTTCTCTCCAACTGGACGACGAACCGGGCCTCGGCCATGCGCAGTTCGTCCAGTTCGCGCTCGATAGCGGCGGCCAGCCGGCCAGCCGCCGCCTGCCGCTTGACCGACAGGTCCGCTGCCAACTCGCCCACCTGCTGCAGCAGTCGTCCCTCCTCCCCCTCCAGTTCCTCAATCCGCTCCTCGCTGTGGGTAATCTGCTCCAACTCCCGGGCTGCTCGCTCGCCGAAGGCCAGCACTTCCTCAATGGAGTCGCCGTACTTGCGCTTGAGATGCGCGATCAACTCCAGCCGTTCCTCCACCTCCCCTTGCCGGGCAGGGTTGTACTCGATCTCGTCGCGATACTCGCGCACGGCCCGCGCCAGATCGTTCACCGCGTAGGACAGAGACTCCGCCTGCCGGCGCAACTCCTCCAGCGACGAGTCGATCTTCTCCAGGCTGCTCAGGGAGCGGGCAACGTCTCCGAGCAGATCGACGGCTGACGGGCCGCCGTCGGAGCCATGGTACAGGGCATCGTAGGCCGCGCTGGCATCGACAATGAGCTTCTCGGCGTTAGCCAGCCGGCTGCGCTCGACGGACAGCGCGTCTTCTTCCCCCGCTTGCAGCTCGGCTTCGGCAATCTCCTGAACCTGGAAGGCCAGCAGGTCGGCTCGCCGGGCCAGCTCCCGCTCGTCCTGCCGCAACTTCTTCAGTTCCTGCCGCACGCGGCGCAGTTCGACTACCGCCTGGCGGACTGCGTCGCGCTGCGCTTCCAGGCCGGCATAGCGGTCCAGGATATCCACATGCTCTTTCACACGCTTCAGCGAGAGATGCTCGCTCTGGCCGTGAATGTCCACCAACCGCTCTCCAATCTCCTGGAGCACTCCGATGGTGACGGCCCGGCCATTGACACGACCGGTGCTGCGACCGGTGCTGTGCAGTTCCCGCGCCAGAATCATCGTATCACTGTTTTCACCCTCGTCGATCAGGCCGTATTCCTGAAGCAACGAAGCCAGAACCTGACGCTGAGTCTCGCCCAGGACAAAAACACCCTCGATCCGCGCCCGGTCAGCGCCGGCGCGGACAAGGGTTGTATCCGCACGGCTGCCCAGCAACTGGCTCAGCGCATCCACGATGATGGACTTGCCGGCGCCGGTTTCACCGGTCAGCACGTTGAACCCGGACGCCAATCGCAGTTGCACCCGGTCGATGATTGCGAAGTTAGTGATGGTTAGTTCGGCGAGCATCGTGAGAACTCAACTAACTTGTACGTCACCTCAACCGTGCCACAGCCGCACCAACACCCAACACGAGATAGATCAGCGTCCCAATCTGGAGTTGGAACAAGAAGGCGAAGGCGCCAAGCGGATGTCGGGTCATGATCAACCCCCCTAGCATAACCCCCAGCACGAGACACGCGCCGGCCAGGATTCCCAACCCCCGGCCTCGCTTGCGGACCACGCGGCTCATCAGGTCGGCGATGCCGGCGCCAACCGCTGGCCCAATGGCAAATGCTAAGAACCAGCCGATGAAACCAAACCCACCGACCACGGGCATGATCAGGCCGGCGACGGTTGACAGGAAGAGCCCCACGACGCCGGCAATCAGGTAATCGCGAACGGCGACGTTGTAGATTGGTGAGCGCGTCTCTTTGATGCATTCCTTGCAGCGCAGGCCGACGGGGTGGCGAACGGCGCACTCCGTACACATGGGCCGGCCACAGCGATTGCAGCGCAACCGGGTCTCGCGGTCGGGGTGCCAGGTGCAGTGCGTGACCTCTTCCTCGGGCTCGGCAGGTGGGGCAATGCCCAGTTTGTCTTGAACGCGCTCCAGTCCGAGTTTGGCCGGCTCATTGTACGGATCCAGCGCCAATACCTGCCGGAAGCACGCGCGCTTTTCTTCCAGGTCATCGACCACCCGCGCCAGCCACAACCAGGCCTCGGCGCTATCGGCGTTCAACTCTGTGGCCTGGCGCAGTAACGGTTCGGCTTCGTCATTGTCACCAACCTGAGCGGCCGCGACCGCCCGTTGGGTCAATTGATTGGCTTCAAAGATGGCTTCTTCGCGACGACTCATCGTAGTTTGTCCAAAAGTGTTGCATAGAAGTTCGATGGCGGATGGAGCCTGATGAAGGAGGCCACGTATTCACTGCGAGAACAGGCGATTCGATCACCGCGCTCCACCGACCGGGTGATCTGTCCATCCACGGTCATTACAGCGCCATGGTATGTCCTGACACTGACCTCGATTTGCGAGTCAGCGCCGACGACGACAGATGGGTAGTGGGTCGGGTGAGGTACGATAGGGGTGATGAGCATGGCCAGCATCTCTGGCGCCAGGATGGGGCCGCCGGCTGCCAGCGCGTAGGCCGTCGATCCGGTAGGGGTTGCGACGACAACCCCATCGGCGGTGTAGGTTCTCATCTCCGCCTCATCAATCCAGGTCGTCACCCGCACAGCGCGAGGGATTTCACCCCGTCCGGCAAACACATCGTTCACGGCCTCATAAGCCTCGATCTCCTCTCCATCGCGGATAAGTTGCACGTGGATGAGCGTCCGCCGCTCGATCCAACGGTCATCTGTCAGGACCTTGGGAACCAAGGCCAGCGCTTCTTCGGGCTGAATCTCGGCCAGAAATCCCAGCCGGCCAAAATTGACGCCCAGGATCGGCACCCCGCACGGCGCCGCCAGTCGCGCTGTTCGCACGATGGTCCCGTCGCCGCCGAGTGTGATGACCATTTCGCTATCGGCGATGTTGCGGCTCATGGCTTCTACGTCCCACGATGACTCCATCCACGGGACCACATCGTCTTTGGAAATCACCCGCCGCAACTCTTCAGCCAACTGGCGGGCTTCTTCAACCTTGGGATGGTACAATACACCGATACGTCTCACTGGGGCCGGCTCCCATTCAGTCGTTGATTGAGCCACTCCACAATTGCGTCGCGCTCGACGAGTTGCTGGGGGACATCGTTCAGCATGTCTCTGACTGCCACCACCCCCTGCTCTAACTCCCTTTCGCCCAGGATGAGCGCGTACCTGGACTTCTCGCGGTTGGCAGACCGCATCTGGGACCGCATGCTGGGATCGCCAAAGAACATGACAGCACCTGTGTCCTGTTCGCGAAGCTCGGATATGAGGGTGACGCATGCGCGCTTCGCCTCTTCGCCCAGGTAAATGAGGGCGACTTGCGGGGTGGGCAAGGCCGGCGGTTCCACACCGAGTTGCTGCATCAGGCTGATCATGCGCTCGATGCCGGCGGCATACCCCACGCCGGGCGTCGGGTCGCCGCCCAGAATCTCGGCCAGGCCATCGTAGCGACCGCCCCCGCTGATGGCGCTCTGGGCACCTCCCAGCGCTGCTGACCAGACCTCGAAGACTGTTTTGGTGTAGTAGTCCAGGCCACGCACCAGGCGCGGGTTGATGGTGTAGGGCCGGCCTTGCAGATCGAGATACGCCAGCAGCGTGTCGAAGTGCTCGCGACACTCGTCGCACAGGTAGTCGCCGATCTTGGGTGCGGCATCGACCAGGTCCTGGATCCGCTCGTCCTTGGTGTCCAGGATTCGCAGCGGGTTCGTCGCCAGCCGGCGCTGGTCATCTTCCCCCAGTCGATGCTCGTGCTGCCGGAAGTAGTCGGCCAGCTTCGCGATGTAGGCCGGCCGGCACTTCGGGCAGCCGGTGCTGTTCAC
Organism: Anaerolineae bacterium; assembly: GCA_046756905.1. Taxonomy (GTDB): domain Bacteria; phylum Chloroflexota; class Anaerolineae; order Epilineales; family JAANWY01; genus JBHHTZ01. Next base: position 4,761 of record JBHHXF010000140.1, read on the forward strand.
CTGAAACGAAATCTCGGTCAGGCCCAGTACCTGATACAATTGCCACGCCAAGGACATGATCTCCAGATCGATGGCCGGGTCCTGTTCTCCAATCGCCTCGACGTTCAGTTGCCAGAACTGGCGGTAGCGGTGCGCCTGCGGGCGGTCGTGCCGAAAAACGGGGCCGATGGAATAGAGCTTCACCGGCTGGGACCACACGTGCATGCCGTTCTCGATGTAGGCGCGGACTACGCCGGCGGTGAACTCCGGTCGCAGTGTCAGCGAGTTGCCGCCGCGATCTTCGAACGTATACATCTCCTTCTGGACGATGTCAGTCGCCTGACCAACCCCGCGAGCAAACACCGCCGTCTCCTCGAAGAGGGGGGGCTCGATCTGCCGATAGCCGTGAAGCGCCGCGACGTGGTGGATGCGGCCGAAGATGTACCGCCAATAACGCTGTTCATCAGGGAGGATGTCGTTGGTTCCGGTCGGACGCTGATATGTCATCGTGTAACACCAGAGAAGACTACTCCATCGTCTGCAATCTCTCGCAAATTATAGTGGATTTCTCAGGAAAAGGAAAAGGCTCAACTAGGATTCGAGGGGTACAAAGGGGTCAGTGGGTCCTCCGGCGTGAGCCCCCCCTCTAACTCCCCCCAGAGGGGGGAGGATGGCCATCCCCCCCTCTGGGGGGAGTTAGAGGGGGGGCAACATCCAAAGTCCCTACCCCACAAATCCGAGTTGACCCAAGAAAAAGAAAGGGGCCCATCGCGCCCGACAGACCCCGATTGCTCGGAGCTTGCAGTGATGATATAATGCCAATCGGAAAAAGCAACACACCATGAAGGTGCGCAGATGGCTCTTTCCCCCCCTCTAACTCCCCCCCAAGGGGGGAGAACAGGCTTCCCCCACTTTTGGGGGGGGATTGAGGGGGGGGCAGCGGTGTGCGACTTTTCCCGTCAGGCGATGTAATAGCACACTGGCTTACACACTTGCAGCAACGAGGTTACATGTCTTCTCACCACGGCCGGGGACGCAACCTGATTGAGCCACATCTGCGCCGGAATTTTGCCGTCAACGTTCTTGATGGTGGTTTCTTCGCCCTCGCCGTCAGCTTCGCATCGTCGGTCACGATTCTGCCGTTGTTCGTCAGCCGGCTGACATCGTCGGCGGTGGCCATTGGCCTGATCATGGCCATTGGTCAGATGGGCTGGTTTGTCCCCCAACTGTTCACCGCCAACTATGTCCAACGCTACCCGCGCAAGAAGCCCTGGGTGATGCTCGCCACGCTGGGGGAACGCATACCGTTCGCGATTCTGGCGCTGCTGGCCCTGCAGATTGGCCGGCTGTCTCCACAAACGGTGTTGGTCCTCTTCTTCATGATCTACAGCCTCGCGGCTATGAGCGGTGGGTTGACCGGCACGGCCTGGCAAGATATGATTGCCAAGATCATCCCAGTCCAATCGCGCGGGCGCTTTTTTGGAACGCAGCAGGCTCTGGGCGGGCTGCTGGGCGCCGGTGGGGCGGTCGTGGCCGGCCTGATTCTGGAGCGCGTAGAATACCCAAGAAACTTCGCCTTGTGCTTCGGTTTGACGGTCGTCGCTATGGCGATCTCCTACGTGTTTCTCAGTCTCACGGTGGAACCTTCGCGCCCCAGCCGCCGGGCGAAAGCCTCGATGCTCCACTTCCTCAGACAACTCCCTCGGCTGCTGCGGGCCGATCCCAACTATGCCCGCTTCCTGGTCAGTCGGGCGGCTGGCATGTTGGGCCGAATGGCAACCGGTTTTCTGACAGTGTACGCTGTGGAGGTGCTGGGCGCTTCGGCCGCGGACGCCGGTCTGCTGACAGCCGTGTGGATGGCGACGCAGATGCTGCTGAACCCACTGCTGGGCTGGTGGGGGGATCGTGGCGGCCACAAACAGGTCCTGGAACTGTCCACGTTGTTCACGGTGGCGAGCATGGCCATCGCGTTGTGGGCGCCCAGCGTTGGGTGGTTCTACGTGGTGTTCGCCTTGAGCGGCGCGACGCTGGCCGGCGCTATCCTGTCGGGATTGAGCATCGTCATGGAGTTCGCGCCCGAAGAGGATCGGCCAACGTACATCGGGTTGACAAACACCTTTCTCGGCCCCTTCGCCGGCCTGGGGGCGATGCTGGCCGGTGGGATTGTGAGTGTGGCCGGCTACCAGACCCTCTTCTGGGTGAGCCTGGTGCTGTCTGGGCTGGGGTTCATTCTCCTTCACTGGACGGTTCGTGAACCGCGCCAGGTTGGGTGGGCCGTGGGTATTGATCAGCGGTAGGGGCGAGGCAGGTCGGAGAGCAGGTTGATCTTGTCTATGAGCCGCCAATCCGACCTGCCTCGCCCCTACTGTCTACCATTACCCTCCTCTGCCAGGCAAGGTGAGTCTACTGCTTATGCCACATCCGTAAACACCCGCCGAAAGGCAGAGAGCGCAGTATCAATGTCCCTGGCTTCGATGCCGTAGTGGGTCACTGCTCGCAGCAGCCGGCCACCAATGGGCGACAGCAGGACGCCCTGCTCGCGGAGGTCATCGGCCAACTGGGCCGGCGTCATGTCGTCGCGCATCAGCGCGAAGATGACGATGTCCGTTTCTACAGCGTTCGTGTCGATTCCCGGTATCTCGGCCAGACCCCAAGCCAGGCGTTGGGCGTTGGCATGATCCTCTGCCAGCCGGTCCACCATCTCCTCCAAGGCCACAATGCCGGCGGCGGCGATGATGCCGGCCTGTCGCATCCCCCCACCGACGATCTTGCGCATCCGCCGCGCCTCGTAGATGAACTCTTCGCTGCTACACAGCACCGAGCCGACCGGCGCCGAAAGAGCCTTCGAGAGGCAGAAGGTCACAGAGTCCGCATCTTTCGCCAGCTCGGAGGCCGGCAACCCCAGGGCAACGGCCGCGTTGAAGATTCGCGCACCGTCCAGGTGGATCGAGAGTCCGTACCGGTCGGCGATCTGGCGCACGGCGGCCATGTATTCAGGTCGTAGGATCACACCGCCGCAGCGGTTGTGCGTGTTCTCCAGGCAGATGAGGCGTGTGCGCGGGTAGTGGGGGTTTTCGCCGCGAATGGAGGATTCGATGTCTTCCAGGTTCAGCGTGCCATCGGGTTGGTTGGGCACGGTCCGCGGGTGTATGCCGCCCAGGGCTGCGGAACCGCCGGCCTCGTACAGAAATGTGTGGGAGAGATCGCCCAGGATCACCTCCTGGCCGCGGCCGCAGTGGGTGAGCAGCGCGGCCAGGTTGCCCATGGTGCCGCTGACGACGAAGAGGCCGGCCTCCTTGCCCATGCGTTCGGCCGCCATGGTCTCCAGGCGGTTGACCGTCGGGTCTTCGCCATACACATCATCACCAACCTCCGCGTTGGCCATCGCCTGGCGCATGCGGGAGGTGGGAAGGGTTACGGTATCGCTTCGCAGGTCGATCATGATGATACTCTCCGTAGGTATTGCGTCTT
>JBHHXF010000141.1:0-8199 GCA_046756905.1 Anaerolineae bacterium
TGTGGGGGTTTTATGTTATGTCGATGGTGGCGGCTTTGTACACGATTTACCTATCGATTGTCTTCGTTGTCGTGCACAATGTGTGGGTTTTGGGGATGCTGGTGTGGGGCCGGCTGCGAGACCGGTGGGCGTTCCTGCGCCGATGGGTCGTGGTCCAGGCGGTGATCGCCGGCCTCATGCTGCCCTGGCTGGCTCTCGCCATACCTCGAATGCGCAGTTGGCGCGTCATCGAAGAGCCACCCAAACTGAGTTTCGTCACCCAACTCTACACCACCCTCCTGGCAACCGGCATCTCCACCAACCTGAACAACGCCTGGCTCCCCACCGCCACCATCACCGCCATCGCTCTCCTCGGCACCCTCTATGCAATACGCAGTACGCAATACGCAATCCCCAATACCCAATCCCCAATCCCCAATACGCAATTGACAATTAACCATTCACAACCTGTCCTGAGCCATGTCGAAGGGTTGACAATTAACAATTATCTCCCCCTCCTCTTCACCCTCATCCCCCCTGGCCTCGTCTGGCTCATCACCCAACCGCGCTCCATCTTCTACTCGCCGCGCGTCGAAGCCCGCTACCTGCTGCCCTTCGCGGGGCCGGTGTACGTCTTGCTGGCCATAAGTGTCTGGGCACTGTGGCGACGCTGGAGGCCGGCCGGCGCCGGTGCCCTGGCCGTCATGCTGCTAATCTTCTTGTGGACACTGCCGGTCCACTACCGCGACCGCTACCTGCGCGACGACCTGCAAACCATGACCCAGACGATTCGAGCATACGCGCAGCCGGGCGACGCTGTCGCGCTGGTGTCGGGCAATCGGTATCCTGTGTTTCTGTACTACTACGACCGCACCTTCGAGAAGGGGCCGGCGCGCCCACCGGTGTATCAACTGCCGGCCGGCGCGTCGAAGCTCACCGAGGAAAATGTGCAGGCGGAGCTGGCCCCCATCGCGGCGCAGCACGAGCGGGTCTGGCTGGCGTGGGTGAACGGCCCGCTGCAAGACCCCGCCGGCCTGGCCGAGGCCTGGCTGAACGACCACCGCACACGCACGCTGAGCCTGGGTTTCGCCCACAACGCCCTGCATCTCTACACAACGAGTGACGGCGAACCCACCGTGACCGACGCCCCCTGGCTGGAACCCCTCGACATTGATTCAGGCTCCGCCCACATCTTGGGCTACGACCTGACGACAGAGGAATTCCGGCCTGGTGACACCGTTTGGCTTGGGCTGTATGTCCAAACCTCAACGCCGGCGACGGTGATAGTCCGCTGGGTTCCTGATGGCCACCCACCGCTGGCCCAGCAGACGCTGGACCTGCCGGCCACCGCTGGAGCGGTGATCCGCCGGCGGGTCGAATTCGCCGTGTCCGAGGCTGTGCCGGCTGGCAGCTACCACTTCGATCTGGGTGGACCGGACACGACCTTCGGGGAAGTGGTCGTGGATCGCACGCGGGGACCGGCGCGCGACGCTCAGCCTGATCACGTGATGAGCAGCCGCATTGGCGATAACGCGCAGTTCCTGGGCTACCGTTTGCGAGACGCGGAGGGGAAGCCGATCAAGGTGTTGGAACCTGGGCAGACCATCTATCTCGACCTGTTCTGGCGGACCGCGACGCCCATCGACCGCCGGCTGACTGTCTTCGCCCATCTGCTGGGAACGGCGTACAACCCGGCCACCAATGGGCCGGTGTGGGCCGGCCACGACAGCGAGCTGCTGATGGGAGCCGTCCCCACCACCCAGTGGCCCACCGACACGGTCATCGTGGATCGCCACCCCCTGACGCTCGATGCTGGAGCGCCGGCCGGCGAGTATCAGATCGAAATCGGGCTGTATGACACCGCAACGGGTGAACGCCTGCCCGTGGCCGGCGATGGGTCAGATGAGGAAGGCCGGCGGATATTGTTCGGGGAAGTGTTCGCTGGAGAATCCGGCCGTGACGGCAACGGTTAGCACACGCGCTGTACATGTGTGGGATGCAACCTGCATCAACTTAGGCACCTGGTGGGTATCGACATTGACCATGCCAGTCGGCTCATCAACCTGTCACGTCTGGAAGCCGAGGCATTGCCGATCACTAGCCTCTCTCTAACTTGACATTGCTAAATTCCGCATCTAGGGCAGTTTCGCTACCCGCCTAAGCCCAATACCTTTCAAATAAGCAGCGTCCAGACCTCGGAGGTCTTAGAGGCGCCTTTCTTTGCGAAGTCGAGCTAGTTTTGGGCTGGTTTTGCTCCTGAGTGCCCATTCTGAGACCTCCGAGGTCTTAATCGAAAGGTATTGGGTTTACGCCATAGCCTCCGCCGCCGGCCTCTTCGCTTTCGCCTTGCGCCCCTTCTTGCGACGGAACGCCAGGCCCTCCTCGCCGGCATCGATCACAACCGTGTCACCGCGCTCGAACTGGCCGTCGAGCAGTTGCCTTGACAGCGGATTCTCGACCGCGCGGGTGATCACCCGGCGCAGCGGCCGGGCTCCCCAGGCGGGATCGTAGCCTTCCCTGGCCAACCAGTCACGGGCTGCCTCGGTCAGATCCACCGCTATCCCCTTATCCATCAACCGCTTCTCAACCTCGACCATCTGCAAGTCCACAATCTGCTTGATGTGATCCAGGGTCAGCGTGTGGAACACAATGATCTCATCAATGCGGTTGAGAAACTCCGGCCGAAATGCCTTCTTTAGCTCGCCCAACACCAGATCTCGGAACCTCTCGTCTGTGATGTCCTGGCTCTCGCCGGTCCTGAAGCCCAGCGAACCGCCGCGCTGTGCAAACTGCGTACCCACGTTGCTGGTCATGATGATAACCGTGTTGCGGAAGTCCACCACATGTCCCTGACCATCGGTCAGTCGGCCATCTTCCAGCACCTGGAGCAGCACATTCCAGACCTCGGGGTGCGCCTTCTCGATCTCGTCGAACAGCACCACCTGGTAGGGCCGGCGGCGCACCGATTCGGTGAGCTGTCCGCCCTCACCGTAACCCACGTAGCCCGGCGGCGCGCCGATCAGCCGGCTCACCGTGTGCCGCTCGCGGTATTCGCTCATATCAATCCGCACCATGGCGTCACGATCGTCGAATAGAAACTCCGCCAGCGCCTTGGCTAACTCGGTTTTGCCAACGCCCGTCGAGCCCAGGAAGATAAAGCTGCCAATAGGCCGGCGTGGGTCCTTCAGACCGGAACGGCCACGCCGAATGGCGTCCGCAACAGCGCGCACAGCCTCCTCCTGGCCAATGATCCGAGTGTGAAGCCACTCCTCCATGCGCAGCAGTTTGTCGCTCTCCGTTTCCAGCATTTTGGTCACGGGAATGCCGGTCCAACTGGAGACAATCTGGGCGATATCCTCTTCATCTACGACCTCATCCAGGCCCTTTTCCTCGCGCCAGGCTTTTACATCATCCTCATACTGCCTCTCCAGTTGGATACGCTCGCTCTTGAAACTGGCGGCGCGTTCATAATCCCGTGCCTGCCAGGCCTCTTCCTCAGACTTTGCTAGATCGTCCAGCGCGCGCTTCTGCTCGCGCAGCTCGGGCGGCATCTGGAAAATGTCGATTCGCAGTTTAGCAGCCGCCTCGTCGACTAAGTCGATGGCCTTGTCGGGGAGCGCACGCTCAGTCACATAGCGATGAGATAGCTCCGCCGCCGCTTGCAAAGCTGCGTCGGTAATCTGGACGCCATGGTGCCTCTCATAGCGATCGCGAAGCCCCTCCAACATCCGAATCGTTTCGTCAATGTCAGGCTCGTCGACAAAAATGGGCCCGAATCGGCGCTCCAGAGCACGGTCCTGCTCGACATAGTTTCGATAATCGTCTAGCGTCGCAGCGCCGATGCACTGGAGTTCGCCCCGCGCCAGGGCCGGCTTTAGCATGTTCGACGCATCAATAGCGCCCTGGGCAGCGCCGGCGCCGACAACATTTTGCAGCTCGTCGATGAAGAGAATGATCTCGCCCTCGGAGTCGATCACCTCTTGCATCGCCGCTTTCAGCCGCTCTTCGAACTCGCCCCGGAACTTGGAGCCGGCCACCATGCCGGCCAGGTCAAGCTCCACGATTCGCTTGCCCATCAGCGGCTCAGGAACATCGCCCGCCACGATTTGCTGGGCAAGACCCTCGGCGATGGCTGTCTTACCGACTCCGGCTGCCCCGATCAATACCGGGTTGTTCTTCGTGCGTCGCGCCAGTACCCGCATCACCCGTGCAATCTCATCCTCGCGCTCAATGACTGGGTCTAGCTTGCCCTCAGCCGCCAGCGCGGTGAGATCGCGTCCATAACGCTCCAGGACTTGGTACTGAGTTTCCGCTCCTGGGTCGGTTATACGTTTGCCTCCACGAATCTCGTCAACCACCTCGTAAATTTCTTCTTTGAAGACGCCGGCGTCGCGCAGCAATCGCTCTGAGGGGCTATTTTCTTCACTGGCGATGGCCAGCAACAGATGTTCAGTGGAAATGTACTCATCATCCAGCTCGTAAGCTTCCTGGCTCGCCACCTGGCCCAGGCGCTGCAGGCGCGGTGTGACGTAAATCTGTTGGGCCGAGCCTCCCCCGCGATACTCCACATGGGGGGATGAGCGAAGAATGTCATCCAGTCGCCGGTGCATCATGTCCACATTGACGCCCAGCATCTCCAGAATCTGGGGGACCAGCCCATCTCGCTGCTCCAGCAGCGCCATGAGCAGATGCTCTGTGTCTAGTTGGCTATGCTGATAGCGCGCCAGGATTTCCTGTGACCGAAAGAATGCTTCTTGAGCCCTTTCGGTGAACCTGTCCATATATCGGTCAAATCGCATCATTTTTTCTCTCTCAAATCCTCACTTGTGTCCTGCTCACGTTGACGCGTGATGATTTTGTTTATGGTACTAATCGTGCCGGGCATATCCTCGGCAATGCTCTCAGCCAGGCCCTTCAGATCTTCGGCCTCTTCGACTGACTCAGTCACCACATCACCACTCAGATAGACCGTTCCGAGGATCGATTTCACCCGGATATCGCCGGCCCGGCGCAGTCGGCTATTCGCTGCCAATTCCAGTGCTACATTGTTTTCGATGTCCGTATCCGTCAGTAGTTGGTTTTCAACATTGGTTACACCCGGTACCCGCCGGGTCAGGGTTTCGGCCATCGCCCTCATCGTTCGGCTGCGCACAATACCCGTCAGCGTCACTTCACCATTAGCAGTCGCCACTTGAATGGGCGAATCAGACGACCGGATAGGATCGTACCGCCACAGAGCGTCATATATTGCCTGGGTCAATCGCTGGTTGTGCTCAGGTTTAGATGTCAAAAGCCTTGGTTTTTCTGTGGTGATCGCTGTCATGTCATTTCCTCCCGGTCATTAGAGATTGAACATTGGAGACTGGATATTGGGTATTGGGATACTAAGAGCTTGAAATATCCAATACCAAATATCTAATATCTATTTTGCTCCAGACTCTCCCGTAGCCGCTGAATTTCTTCCTCCATCTCGGTCTGCATACGATCCATTTCCCGCTCCATCTTGCGCATTTCCTCACGCATTCGCAGGATGAGATCAACGCCGGCCAGGTTTACACCCGCATCCTCCGTCAGGCGGGTGATCTGGCGCAATCGCTCGACGTCTTGTTGCGAGTAGAGTCGCCGATTGCCTTCCGACCGCGCCGGCTTGATCAGCCCGATGCGCTCGTAGTGACGCAGCGTCTGAGGGTGCAAATCCGTCAGGCGTGCTGCTACACTGATAACATAGCATGGTTCGTCCGACTGACGTGTCGCCATTTCTAACGCTACCTCCATCACAGAGCTATTTTTCATCCGTCATGGTCGCGGTAACTCACCCGCAATGACCGGAATCGAAAGTGGTCGGTCCTCTCGTAAGACAGTCACAGCGACCATATCCCCCACCTGTTTTTCGTTCTCTAGATACACAGCCAGTTCATCCGCTCGATTCACGACCTGGCCGTCGATAGCCAGGATGATGTCACCACCAACCCCATACCTCTGCCCGCCGGCCTCGACTATGCGCCTGGGCCCGCGCACGCCGGCGCTGGCCGCGGGGCCACCCGGATATAGCGACGCCACCAACAGACCCTGACTGACCGGCAATTCAAGTCGCACCGAAAGGATTGGGTCAATCTCGTAAAACTCCGCTCCAAGCCACGGGTGCGGATAGTAACCTTGCACAATCAAATATGGCACTACCCGCTTCACAGTGGATACAGGCACTGCGAAACCGATACCCACCGATCCGCCGTTGGGTGATCGGATGGCTGTGTTTACACCGATAACCCTCCCCCGTGAATCCAGAAGTGGGCCACCCGAGTTGCCCGGGTTGATCGCTGCGTCCGTCTGGATGACTTTGCCCAGAACGCGGTCTTCTCCGGCATTCAAATTTCGCCCGACAGCACTTACCACGCCTGTGGTTAGTGTGCGCTCCAAACCAAACGGATTGCCCACCGCAACAACCCGCTGCCCGACCCGCAGGCTGTCTGAGTCTCCGAGAGTAACGGGCGTCAACTGATCAGCCGGCACGGCGACTTGCAGAACCGCCAGATCATTCGGAGGATCAACGCCCACTACCCGGGCTGGCACACTCGTTCCGTTCTGGAGCGCCGCCTGCACTGTCTGGGCCTGTTGAATGACGTGAAAATTAGTGACGATATGACCCTCTTTGTCAAAGATGAAGCCCGAACCAGTCCCTTCTTGGGGCACGATGCCGTGAATTGGGCTCGCCTGGAGCGCTCGGCTGGTGATATGTACTACCGACGGCGCCACCTGCTCATAGACCCGAGTTACAAGCTGTTCCTCCAGATCGATCATTTCCAACAACATATCTACGTCCAGCGTGGCCGGCGATTGGCGCGCTGTCTGAAGCTGCCGGGCGACCGAGCAGCCGGCCAACTGCAGACTCACCAGGCCGAGAAGCAGCAACATCGCTCGGCGGATCATTGGCTATCCGGCCTTTCGCCTAACGTTACAGAAATAGTCCTCGACTCTGCACCCCGGACGACGGTTAGTCGCACTGCCTGTCCGACCCGTGTTTCTTTTGATAGATAGTCCAGAAGATCATCAAACGAATTCACTGCAATGCCATCGACCGCGACGATAAGATCACCGCCTGGCTGCAGAGTGCCATCCGACGCCTCGCTAGCTCCCACGATGCCGGCTTCGTCGGCCGGTCCGCCGGGGAAGACAAAGTTCACGTATGCGCCGCCTGTGGAATGCAGGCCCAGCTCATCGGCCAGGGCAGTGTCCAGCTCAGGCGGGCCGGCGATACCCAGCCACGACCGACCAACCTGCCGGCCTTCCAGTAGGGCCGGCAGGGCCCGGCGCAGCGTGTTCACCGGCACCGCAAACCCGACGCCGGTAGACGTACCCGTCTCCGAGAAAATTAGTGTATTAATGCCAATTACTCGTCCATGCGAATCCAGCAATGGTCCACCCGAGTTTCCGGGGTTGATGGCGGCGTCAGTCTGAATCAATTCAGGAACCAGGTCACTGCTTTCGCTCGGGTTCACTACCCGGCCTAACGCGCTGACAATGCCAACCGTCATCGACTGGTCGAATGCAAAAGGATTGCCGATGGCGATGGCTCGTTGGCCCACCTGCAGCCGATCCGAGTTCCCAAGCTCAAGGGGTATCAGGACATCCGTGGGCACGCTGACGTGGATCACTGCCAAATCGATGGCCGGATCGCGGCCTACCAACTCTGCGTCGACTCGCGTGTCGTCCGCGAAGACAACCCTGATGCGTTGGGCGTTCTCTATCACGTGGTTGTTTGTGACTATGTTTCCTTCCTTGTCCAACACAAACCCCGAGCCGGCGCCGCTCTGGGGACCAAAGACGCTGTCCGGGCCAGTTATCTCGACATGTACAACGGCTGGGCTGGTCCGTCGATATATATTAACTAGCAATTGCTCGATCGCATCTGCATCGGTGCTGAGAATGGCCGGCACAGGCGTTATCGTTAACGGCCGAGCCACATCCTGAGCTCGATCACCAGCCGAAGTGCCCCTGCTCTCCGCCTGTCCCGAGCCCGGTCGAGGTGTTGAAGATGCAAGAGGCTGTTGGAGAGTCGGCATGGCCGGCGTGGTCGCCGTCGCAGCCTGCAACACCCGTCGTCCTGCACGCTCGCCGCCATCAGCCGACTGGTCGATTGACACCACGCTGCATCCCGCCAGCAAAAAGCTGATCAACACCACCCAGATTCGGACAGACCTCATCTGTTTAGTTCCCTTAGAA
>JBHHXF010000142.1:0-8172 GCA_046756905.1 Anaerolineae bacterium
GTCGAGATCGTTTAGTTCCGGCAGTGTTACCTCATCCCCGTCGGTGAAATCGCTTTTGGTGAGCCCGGTCGAACCGTCTGTGGTGAGCCCGGTCGAACCGCCTGTGGTGAGCCCTGTCGAACCATCTAGCCGGCCACGCAGAGTTGCTCGCAGGCCTTGGGGCTGTTCGTATATCTCCTTTAGAACGAAGTGCGGGAATCCACCTTTCTCGGCCGCCTCCGCGTCCCAAGTGACATGAAATACTTCCCGTTCTACTGACCGACCGTCGAGGTCGAAGACATCGATCCCGTCCCGGCGCACGGCGACAACCTCGCCGTCCTCGATGAATAGGGCGTGGCGGGTTTCTCGCAGGATAGCCGGAATGTCCGAAGCCAGGTAGTTCTCGCCTTGACCCATGCCGGCTACTAACGGCGAAAATAGCCGGGCTCCAGCCATCAGGCCAGGGTGATCCTGGCTCAACGCAGCGATGGCGTAGGCGCCATTCACCCGCTGCAAGGCCATGCGTACTGCTCTTACGAAATCATCCTCCGTGTGACCAGAGTCAGCGTAAGCGGCTTCGATGAGATGGGCAATCACTTCGGTGTCCGTCTCGGATCGGAAGTGGTGGCCGGCGGCGATAAGCTCATCGCGCAGGGTGGCGTAGTTCTCGATGATGCCATTGTGTACGACGGCGATGGTTTCGGTGCAATCGGTATGCGGATGGGCATTGGGCGTGGTGGGTGCGCCGTGAGTGGCCCAGCGCGTGTGCCCGATGCCCAGGTGGCCGGCCGGTGTATCGCCGTTGAATCCATCAACCAGCCGGGCTAGTTTCCCTTCTGTCTTGTAGATCGTGATGCCGTCCTCGGGTGTCAGCACGGCTATGCCGGCTGAGTCGTAGCCCCGATATTCGAGCCGTTTCAGTCCATCCAGCAAAATCGGCGCAGCGAACCGCCCGCCGACGTAGCCAACAATTCCACACATGGGTTCCCCTCCTGTCGTGAACCGTGATCCGTGATAACTGCGCTGTGTTACTGTGACTATTAACGTTTCACGCATCACGTTTCACGCATCACGTCTTGAAATCTAGTTGATGAAGCTGAGAGTCATATTCTGGTCCGCCACTGCGCTCCCGATTGTCCCGACGGTCGCCCGCCGGCTTTGCAGGACGCTTTGCTTGGAGGGGAGAGATAGGACCGTGGCCGGCCCTGGAGGCATCCGCCGATCTGATCGAATTTCCCGGTCGAAGCGTGACCGGTTAGCCTCACCTCGCGGCGAGGAACCTCCACCTCGTCAACTGGCAGTCGGTGTCGTACTGCCAGTCCTGGCGCTTTCTTCCCCTGTTCAGTTGGTTTGCAGCACCCCCTTGCTTAAAGCTAGTGAATCGAGAAGTAGGGACCAGGCCGGTCGGACTGGTAATCCATTGGAAAGGCCACTTGGTCTCTGGCCTGCATCCCTCTGACGGTTTCGGATAATTATACCACACATAGGACCGAATGCACACTACATCATGTTAAGAATTCATCAAGAAGTAGGGTCATGCTGCGCCGGCTGGGCGCAGGTATCGCTCTGTTGCGTGAGCCAGGTCTTCGTACTCGCCGCGATATTCGTGAGGCAGCAACCTTGCCAGCCGAAACATGATCTCATCGGTGATTTCGTCCAACTGCTCGCGCGGGACTTTACGCCCCTCTATGGCAATGTGATACGGCTGATCCACGGCCATGTGTGCTTCGGTGCGGCGCAGCCGGCTGAGGTTATGCCAGAATGCTTCCACGCCCCAGATGGCAACTGGTAAAATGGTCGCGTCCGTTCGCACAGCCAACAGTGCAACTCCACTGCGTCCATGCTGGAGCCGACCATCACCACTCCGCGTACCCTCTGGGGCGACGAGCAATGCACCGCCACCGCGCAACAATGTTAGAGATCGCCGAATAGCTGTTCGATCAATTTCGCCCCGCCGAACCGGGATAGCTCCGTAGGCTGGGAAAACCCAGCCTACCAGCGGTTTCTTGAACAGTTCCGCCTTGCCCAGTGGGAGGATGGTACGGGGTAGGAATGCGCTGGCAATGAGCGGGTCCAGGAAACTGGCATGGTTAATGACGACAATGAGAGTTCCCGTTAGCGGCAAGTTCTCCGCACCATGGATCTCTAGCTTCAGCAAGATCCGCAGCACGGCTCTCAACAGAAGGTTCGCGAGCCAATGGAACCACGTCATACGTATCCTCGGTATTCGCCCCGGTATTCTGGCGGAAGCATCCGCGCAATTCGGGTCATGATCTCGTCGGTCGCCACACTGCGCTGTTCCCGCCGCGGCCGGCTATCCCCTTCATGTAGAGATAACGTGAATGGCTCGCCAAAGGTTGCGGTCAGACGGGGCCGGCGTAGATGCTTGAGATCATCCAGAATCTTCTCGGTTCCCGTGATTGCCACCGGTAGGACCGGTGCGCCGGAGCGTATGGCCAGGTACGCAGCGCCAGGCCGAGCTTGTTCCAGCTCCCCGGTAACGCTCCGCCGCGCTTCGGGGGCCAGGACGATGACACCGCCGGCCTGCAACACGCCCAGCGCACGCTCGATCACCTCACGGTCCACCTGGTCGCGATGCACGGGGATCACACCGTATGCTCGCAACACCTGGCCCGTGCCAGGCACCGACAACAGGTCGGCCAGGGCGATGGGTGTGATCGGGTAAGGCATGATGGCGAGCATGAGCGCGGCATCCGCGTGGGCCAGATGGTTGAACACGATGATGAGAGGGCCATAGGGCGGCACATTCTCGCGCCCACGGATTTCAAGCTGTGTCAGAATTGGCAGCGCTAACCGCAGAAACCCCTGAGCGAGGTGTCGGAAGGCTAGTCGGCGTCTTGACATACGACTTTCATGACCGCTTCGACCACCTCCTCGATGCTCAGGCCGTCGGTATTGACGATGATGGCGTCGTCGGCCGGCCGCAGAGGGGCAGTGGCCCGCGAACTATCCAACCGGTCCCGCCGTCGCATATCGCGCAGTATCACAGCGTAGTCGGCTGCTTCGCCGCGCGCCAACTGCTCCTGGTAGCGCCGACGGGCTCGCTCCTCGGCTGAGGCGTCCAGGTAAATCTTTAGCTTGGCATCTGGCAGGACCACAGTTCCGATGTCGCGTCCCACGACGACGACTTGCCCGCGGCCGGCGATCCGGCGCTGCTGCGCAACCAGCGCTGTGCGCACGCCCGGATACGCCGACACAGCCGACACGTTGGCGTCCACCTCGGGCCGGCGCAATCCCCATGTGACGTCCTGGCCGTCGACGAAGACGGTGTACTGCCGGCCATCGTCGTTGGTCGGTGCAGTGATGTCGATGTCTATGGCCGCTGCCAGGGTGGTGACGGCCGGTTCATCCTCGATGGGGACGCTGCGTTCCAACGCGATCCATGTCACGGCGCGATACATAGCGCCCGTGTCCAGGTATCGGTATCCCAACCGCTCGGCAATGGCTTGTCCGACGGTGCTCTTGCCGGCCGCCGCCGGCCCATCAATTGCGATGGTTTGTGGTTTATGCTTTTCCATCTACAACCAGCATTTTGTCTGGATGGGTTTCCCGTTCTTCACAGGGTAGGGGCGAGGCAGGGCGGAGAGAAGTTTTGTTTGTGAAACGGGTCAGCAATCCGCCCTGCCTCGCCCCTACGGCGTTGCCTCTTTCAGTTTCCGAAGTTGATCGATCTCGCGCCGGCTCAGATGCCGCCACTGGCCCTGTGCCAAATCCCCCAGCCGAATTGGTCCGATACGCACACGAATCAATCGTCTGACCGGACGCCCGACGGTGTCCGACATGCGGCGAATCTGGCGCTTGCGGCCTTCGTGTAGGATCATTCGCAGCCAGGTGTCTTCCCCCTCGCGGCGCAGCACGTCAACCTGAGCCGGCGCCGTCAAGCCGTCCTCCAGACGAACACCAGTGCGCAGTCGTTCCAGAGCGGGGTTCGATGGCCGTCCCTTTACGAGCACGTTATATTCTTTCGGGTGCTCGAAGCTGGGGTGTGTCAGTTGATGGGTGAGCGCGCCGTCGTTGGTGAGGAGAACTAGGCCCTCGCTGTCTGCGTCCAGCCGGCCCACCGGATAGACCCGCGTCTCCACATCCACCAGGTCGAGCACCGAAGGCCGGCCCCAGGGGTCGTTGGAGGTAGTGATAACCCCCGTCGGCTTGTGCAGCACGATGTACGTGTATTCCTCGGATTCGTCGATCCGGCGGCCATCGACTGTAATCGTGTCCTGCTCTGGATCGACCTTGGTTCCCAGTTCAGTGACAATCTGCCCGTTGACAGCCACCCGCCCCTGCCGGATGATCTCCTCGCACTTGCGACGGGACGCGATGCCGGCGCGGGCCAGGGATTTTTGTAGACGTTCCTTCATCAGTGGATATTGCGTAGTGCGTACTGCGTATTGCGTGATACCGCCTGGCAGTGTGCGCAATACGCACTACGCACTACGTAATTACTGTCCCTCACGCATTCCCATTCAGAGGCGGCAAGTCGTCGAGGCTCTCCAGCCCAAAATGCTGGAGGAAGGCGAACGTGGTGCCGTAGAGGATCGGCCGGCCAACGGTGTCCAGCCGGCCCACGTCTTCGATCAGTCCGCGCGCAACGAGAGTTCGCAGAACCCCGTCGCTGTTGACGCCCCGAATGACATCAATCTGGGGCCTGGTGATAGGTTGGCGATAGGCGATGATGGCCAGCGTCTCCATGGCAGCCTCAGAAAGCTTGCCGGAGAGCTCCAGGCCCAGGAAGCGCTCGATGGTTGGCGCTGTCTCGGGAGCTGTGACCATCTGGACCCGACCGTTGACCCGCTGGATACGCAGCCCACGATTGGCGTACGCTTCGGACAGCCTGGCTACGGCATCTCCGACCTCCTTCGTAGAGACATCCAGCGTACGCGCCAAGTCGCTCAGCGCCACGGGTTCATCTGCTACGAAGAGAAGGCTCTCGATGAGGCTGGTGATGGATCCGTTAAGAGAAATCACTTGATTAGTCATGGTGACAGTGATATAATCGCCGGCCAGAATGCGCGTTCGACCACTGTGGATCGTTGTGGCTCTGTTGATTGTACCACCGGCGCTTTTATTCGTCGGCTGGCGGGCGCTCCCCTCGGCCGAGATTTCCGGCCGGTGCACTTCGCTTCCGTCCATTCTCCCGGGTGAGGCCGGTGCTGTTGCGTTCTCAAGAGCATTTCGCACGGCAATCCTCGAAAACCCCGGCGGTCCCTTCGAGCTTCGCACGACAGACGTCGACCTGACCTCGTACGTGGCTCTTAATACCCAGGGGCGTCAACTCGCTGACCCGCAAATCCACTTCCTCGATGATACGGCGTGCTTTAGCGGACGCCTGGTTGGCCTCGGTCTGGTGAGACCCCGTTTCCATCTTGAAGTATATCCCTACACTTCTGCCGGCGCTATCCGGCTCGAAATCCGGTCCTTTGTCGTGAACGGGCGGCTACTGCCGCGCTCGATTCGTCGCTTGACTCAGCGCATCACTACCGAATCCATCCAGGATGCGAACCTGCCGGTGCGGGTGTACGCCGTTCGAGTGCGCGATGGCGAGATTGTGATCACCGGTGAGCGGCTGTCGGGTATTGGGTATTAGATATTGGGTATTGGGTATTGCGACTGGAGAACGGTTTGCGCCTCCTTTTCCAATCACCAATCCCCAGTACCCAGTACCCAGTACCTACGTGCTACGCCGTCTCCGCTGTTTCTCTTGGCCGCTTGGGGAACGGTGCATGTCGGAGATTCACCCGAATCCGCGTCAGCTCCAGCCCCATTCGATCTTCCACGACCTGACGCGCCACGGCCATGACCTCTTCGGTTTTGACCGGCACGTCGATGTCAGGACGGGTTTCCACGTCCAGCATCACGTCAACCCCCTTGCCCCGGCCGCTAACCGTGGGGGTG
Organism: Anaerolineae bacterium; assembly: GCA_046756905.1. Lineage (GTDB taxonomy): Bacteria > Chloroflexota > Anaerolineae > Epilineales > JAANWY01 > JBHHTZ01. The sequence continues at coordinate 5,893 of JBHHXF010000142.1, forward strand.
ACTCGAATGATGTCGGCCAACTGGTCGATGTTGTATGCCAGCCGGCCCTCAATGGAGTCGGTGGACATTTCGGCCTCGCCGCCTGTCACCTGCTTGATGCGTACTGTCCGCGATGTCGCCGGCCGGCGGAGTTCAAACCACAGCAGTGCAATGTCCGCAATTAGTAGCAGTAAGCTGGTCGCGATGATTAGCAACTTGGTCGTCGTCGAGATATCCCGCAGCGTCCCAATCAGAGCTGAAAACACATCGGCTGCCTGCACAGGGAAAGCCACGACACCGATCATCAGGAGCAGGAGCGGTACGCTTACCAGCAGGAGCAAGATTACGATGATGCGATTAAACACATTCATGAAGTCTATCCTTCCGTGATTTGGTTCAGCGCAGTCGGCAGTCGGATGAATTATACAACAGTTGGGGGCTTCCGTCTAGGGCGAGGGATCGATTTTAGGGTCTGAAAAGCTTAAAATATGCCAATTGTACACTACATGTAGGGTATCAATGTCGCAATAACCACTAGATATTGGGTATCGGCGTGTCACCTTAGACCGCGCCGGCGACGCCAACTCATCATGCGCCCCAATGCAACGCTGAGGAGGCCGGCCAGTGCCGCCAGTGAGATAGCACTTCCCAGTTTGAACGACAGCGGGTCATAGACAAATGATACCACGTGCCGGCCAGCCTCCAGCGCCACCGCCCGGAAGAGGACGTTGGCCCGCCAGATAGGTGCTGGCCGGCCATCCACCGAGGCTCGCCACCCAGGATAATAAGAGTCAAGCAGCACTACGTAGCCCGGCCGATCCAGTTCAGCCTGAATATCGACGCGGCGGGGTGTATATTTGAGAAGGGAGGCTGTGGTGCCGGGGTGCAAGGGAGCGAAAGCCTGAGCTTCATTGAAGGTCTTGCTCTTTCTCCCTTCCTCTCCATCCTCCCCGCTCCCCTGCTCAGCAGCGCTGGTGGCCAGTAGAACCTCGCGGCGTGGATCGAAACTCGGATCGTCGATGATGGACAGTGCCATCTCATCGCCGGTTACAACTCGCGCCTGAAACACCACAAAGGCGCGCGGTAGAGCATCCAGATTATCATAAATTGTGACGTCGGGATCGCGGTATACCAGTTGGTGATGTCCCAACCCCAAAAGGTCGGCCAGGGTGTGCCGTTGGTTCTGCCACACCAGAGTGATCTCCTTGATGTGTATCAGACCAGCCGGATTATTCGGGACCACCTGCATTTTGGCCACATCCATCGGGGATGGGAGCGCGTATCGGGCTCGGTATGTGTGGCCAGGATGGTCCTCGGGTGGGAAGCCGGAGCGCGCCGGCCAGGTTCGTGCGACCTCTGGCTGTTCGTGGGCGATGTGCTCCCTAACGTCCGGTCGATCGTAGGCCCACTCGGCAGTTTCCTGGCCGGCGCGAACTGCCAGCGTGACGGTCTTTCCATGATCGTCGGTCAACAGGATGTCTGCCGCCACTTCGCCTTGTGGCCAGTCCGCCGATTGGCTGGTGAAGGAGACGAGTTCCAGGGCCTCAGCCCGCGTCGGTGGGATTTCGACAGTCTGGCCAACGAGGTCTGGCGTGAACGGATTGTGCAGATCGTAGCCCTCGGTCTCGGGATCGACGGACAGCAACTGGGGGATAAGGAAGTAGCGGGCGTTCAGCAGGTTAAGCCGGCCAGGTGTGAGACTGGACAGGTAGCGGGCATGACGAGCGGGCGTCAGGGGAAAGTATCCGTTGGCGCTGGGGATGCCGTGCAGCAAGCTGATGTTCGGGTATAGAGATGCGCGCATCACGCTCAGGGCCGGCACGATGGCCTGATGGGTTAAGACGCGATAGTCGCGCGTGTCTCCCGGAAAGAAGCTGAGGGATGCCGGCTGCTCATAAAACATCTCAACGGGCATCAGGGCATTGTAGGTCTGCCGGTACACGGCGCTAAAGGCATACAGATCGATTATGGTCAGGCCGATGGCGGCCCAGGCGAAGGTACAGCGTCCGATCCGCTGCTGCCAGGCGAACACCAACAGCCCGGCGCCCAGCACCAGAGTGATCGCCGGCAGAACCCAGCGCAGCGCCAACAGGGTGTCCAGCGACACTGCCCGAATCGCGATGGCGCCGGCGAGCACAGTGCTGGCAATGAGCAGAGAAGCAGAGGAGAACGGGATGCTTCCAAGGAGGGTCAACCTTTCTCCTCCGCACCTCTGCACCCCCGCTCCTCCGCTCCCCTGCCCCTCTGCTCCTCCGCTCCCCTGCCCCTCTGCACCCCTGCTCAGCAAAGCGTCCAGGCCCA
>JBHHXF010000143.1:0-8168 GCA_046756905.1 Anaerolineae bacterium
GCACCCCCAGGTGCGGCTCCGTTCGGCACGTAGGCGTGCCTCACTCCTCGAAAATTGGATCCACTGAGACTGTGCGGTAGCCGCTGGCCGCTGTCAACCATCAACCTTTCCAATCCTCTCCAACTTGCCTCAGGCCGGCAGTCGGACTACAATTAGGGGCGAAGATCGGCCACCATGCCAGTGCATTGAGTGAAACAGCAGTGCCCCGCCATGAGCGACGCCTACGGACAACTTGATCTGGAACATACTCCCTTCGCTTTTCTGGACGTGGAGACGACCGGGCTGAAACCTGCGCGGGGGCATCGGGTATGTGAGATCGCTGTGGTTCGCACCGTCGGGCGATTGGAAACGCGACGATTCAGCTCGCTGGTGAACCCTGGCCGGCCTATCGGGGCCGGCGCGCGTGCCGTCAACGGCATCTCCGATAGCATGGTGGCTGATGCACCACACTTCAACACATTGCTGGACGACGTCCTCCCGCTGCTGAACGATGCCGTGATTGTTGCTCATAACGTCCCCTTCGATATGGGCTTTCTTAATCACGAACTACGCCTGGCCTGGCAGTCGCACCTCAAGAACCCCACCGTGGACACCCTGGCGGTTGCCCGGCGAGCGTACCGTTTTCCCAGCAACAGCCTGGATGCGCTGACAGGCCGGCTTGGCCTGTTGCACAAGCAGCAACACCGAGCGTTAGGGGACGCATTGGCTGTGAAAAGCCTCCTGTGGTGGTTAATAGACGATCTGCATGGCAAGGGAGTTCGCACGCTGGGTGATCTGATGGATGTCCAGCATGGCCGGCACCAGAGTGCCATCATCACTGAGTCGATCCCACCCGAGCTGACAGATGCAATCACGTTAGGTAAGCCAGTACAACTGCGCTATCAATCCCAGCAAGGCCATGTTAGCGATCGCCAGGTGAGTCCTATCCGCATTGATGAACGATGGGGCATGTACTACCTGGTGGCATTCTGCCACCTCCGTCGAGAAGAACGATCATTCCGGCTCGATCGGATTCTTGAACTGCGGATGATTGAGTCGCCACCTGTTTCTCCGTCGATAGGTTCAGCAAATCGACACTCCGACGAGCATAGGACGGACTTTGACAAAGATGCTGATGAAGGGCGAATCAATGGATCCGAGTGAGCAGAGCAAGCCCGTCTTGCCGGCCCGTGGACACAGCTTGACAGACCGCTTGGCCAACTCGACCAAGGTTGAAAGCGTGGCCCAGGAGTACGAGATTGTCAACCGAAAGCACTGCGACTGTGGTGGTACGTTAGCCCCGACGAGCCAGAGTCTGCTGGTATACGATAACGGTCACTATGATTTAATCGAAACACAATGCGAAGCTTGTCACAAGTCCCGTGATTTTATCTTCGACATAGGTGACTGGTTCGCTGAAAACGAGGTTTAGAATTTGGACAAATATGCTCGGACATGCTATAATATTGTGGATGTGCCAATGTCTGGTCAGCAACCCCAAGCACTTGCGGCCAGCTCGGACGAGGTGGTTTCGTCTGTTTTCTTGACGCCTCGTCGGAAGCTGGCCTTGTTCATGTAGACAAGCAGGAGGCAAAACGCGATTTATTATGCAACCGATTGAGACAGCCGAGTTTTGGCGAGAAGAGTTCGAGGTTTCCGAAGAAGACCTGGAGTCTCTATACGGTCAATTCATTGAGGACGAGGTCCCCAGAACAACGGATGACCTGGTGCGCTATATCATTAAACAGCAAACCAGGCAGATCGAGCGAGCGCGTCAAGCTCACACCCAGTCAGAAGGTGCGGTCTATCAGCCGAAAGAGGTCTACGAGGTTGGTCAGAGGTTGATCTTCGTTGCACTGGGCGACAATGTGACTGGCGAGGTCACTGGAGTCCGCGAAGGGCGCAACCCGGAGTACGGCGAGTTCAAGGTGATTGAGGTCAGTCTCGACGGAAACGGCGTGCGAGAGTTCGCCAGCGAGTTTCCACAGCCCCACATCCTGAACATCGAAGACAAGCCGATCTCCGTCGACGATCTTCAGAATCAATTTGGCGACATGGTACGCGATCAACTTTTGGAGGCGCTGGCTGAGAATCCTGAGTTCATACGGTACGGCGATCAGTGGATTCTCAAGGGATTGCTCCCCCAGGTTCACGTTGGCTATCGGAATATTGCCGAAGCTATGATAGTCGTGGCCGGCGAGGCCCTGTCAACAGAACGGTTGCTTGAGGAGATCGAACTCTCCGACGACATCCCACTGGAAACGCGTAAGCTGGCCCTCAACCAGGCCCTCAACGAGGATGAACGGTTCATCAACGTAGGCGCGATCAGCGAACCCCTGTGGGCATTAAGCTATCAGCGGGAGGGAACCGCATGACCGGTCGTCGGGTGCGACGCCCTACGGTTGAAACAAAATTCCATATCGACCGCATCTGGTGGCAGCACATCGGACGTGACTTTCGTGTGTACCTATTCGGCGCACTGTGTCCAACCTGCCAGACGGAACTCTCACCGACCGATGGAAGTATTGAGGCGGTAGACTACGTGGACCCGCAGACGGCCGAGGTACGAAGACTAAATGAGCTGTGGGCCAGGTTGCTGTCTCACTGTAGCCAACAACCCGAATACGTGGAACCGCACACCCCGCTCACGGCAGCCATTTTTCGAACATTGTTGGCAAGTGGCAATCGCCCCATGACACCCAAGGAACTCCACCGTCGCATCGGGAAGAGTGATTCGCAGACTATATTGCGGATACTGGCTGGCGGCCCTCATTATGGTATCCTGCCGGTCGAGTAGGTTTTAACATCCAGATCAAGTACCGCCCCGCGCCAGAGCGGGTTTGCGTCTTGCTATTTCGCGGAAGCTCGTGTATAATATGGCGCGGCCAGGAGGGGGCTCTCATAAAGCAATACAGAGAGACTCTGGGGCCTATCGCCCTCATCATACGCCTGGGGGCCATCGTAGTCACAGCAGTCTTGTTGACACTGACCTTGGGGTTGTGGATCGATAATCGATTGAGTACTTCCCCGTGCGGCCTCCTCGTATTTATGCTCATCGGCATAGTGATATCGGTTACAGGGGTATACCTTGTCGTGCAGCAAGTATATGATCAATACGGGTCAACCAAGGAGGAGAAGTAGTGACGCGAAACAGAATAACTGGTCTTATCATCGTCATCGTCTTGCTCGCTATAGGTATTCTTCTCCCCTTTGAACGCCCCCCCATCTCGGTAGCTGCCGAACCGATTCCACCGGAACACCCCTGGACCTTTTTTGGACTCTTCGATATTACGAATGCCCTGGTCACCGCCTGGTTGACTATGTTGCTTCTCATCGTCTTCGCCGTTCTCGCAACACGAGACATGCAACTGGTCCCCAAGGGGCTTCAGAATGCAGTGGAGATAATAATTGAAGTCTGGTACGACCTTATCGAGGATGTAGCCGGCGCCCGGCTGGCGAAGGTCTTCTTTCCCCTGGTGGTCACCATATTCTTCTATGTCCTGGTCTCAAACTGGTTAGACCTGCTGACACCGGTCCTGGCCGCCGTGGGATTCCGGGCGGAGCATCACGGGGAAGCGGTGCTCGTCCCTATCCTGCGATCGCCGAGTACGGATCTAAACTTCCCCATAGCGTTGGCTCTGGTTTCGGTCACAGTGACGCAGTTTTGGGGTATTCGCGAACTGGGGATTCTCCACTATGCCGGGAAGTTCATCAACGTCACTGGGTTCCGCAACTTCATCGGCGTTCTCACTGGCCGCGGCGAGGGCAGTGCCGCCGGGGCTCTGATGCAAGCTTTATTAGACTTCTACATAGGCATTGTCGAGCTGATCAGCGAACTGGCGAAGCTCATCTCGTTCTCTTTCCGGTTGTTTGGCAACATTTTCGCCGGCGAGGTGCTGTTGCTGGTCATGCCATCATTTCTGCCTATGCTGCTGCCTCTGGTCTTTCTGGGACTGGAGGTGTTTGTAGGCCTGATCCAGGCATTCATCTTCGCCGTACTCACCCTGGCCTTCATGAGCAACGCGACACTATCTCACGGAGAGCACTAGGTACAGCGATTTCATCAAGAACACATTCAAGTACACCAAGGAGGACTCAATATGGACCCTGAAGCTGCCAAATTGATCGGTGCCGGGCTGGCCATCGGAGCTGGTACAATCGGAGCCGGCGTGGGAATTGGACTGGTTACCCTGGGCGCCTTGCTATCCATTGGCCGCAATCCTGAGGTGGAGGGCAGTATCCGTATTAACATGTTCATTGGTATTGCCTTCGCCGAAGCCGTTGCCATTTACGCACTGGTGGTCACATTCATTCTGCTGTTCGTCGTCTAACGATCATTCGGCAGTTTTCCCGACCCCGGCCACAGGTCGCTGCCAGATTTGTTGACGTGGTGCGGAAGGCGCGGGATATTGACCGGGTCTCTACACAGCTACCCGATGTGAATTATGGTAGCAGGCGACATGGGACGAACTGAGGCAGTATCGCTGTACTCAGCGGTCAGGGAATAGCGCAAGAACCCGTACAAATTTAACTGCCGCACAGGAGGAGCATAACCGTTGGAAAAGTTAGGCATCAATGTCGGAATTCTCATCACACAGGTCCTCAACTTTGCGATACTGCTATTCCTGCTGCATCGCTTTCTCTATAAACCCATTTTGAACATGCTCTCGGAGCGTCGCGAGCGAATACGCGAGGGCCTCGCCGAAGCTGAGCGGGTGCGGGCGGAAGCCGAAGAGCAGCGCAAGCAGTATGAGCAAGAGTTGGCCCAAGAGCGACAGGAGAGCCAAGCGCGTATCCAGAAGGCCATGAAGGCCAGCGAAGAGGCGCGTGGTGAGATAATTGCTGAGGCGCGTAAGGAAGCCGAACAGATCAAAGCACGGGCACGGGAAGAGATCGAATACGAGCGGCGACAGGCCCTGGAACAGCTACGAACTCAGGTTGCAGACCTATCGATTCTGGCCGCCAAAAGAATCCTGGATGGCGCGATCGACGAGGGCGTTCACCGACAACTCGTGCAGGGGTTCATCGATCAGGAACTGGATAAGGAGCTCACATAATGGACGCCTCGCCCCGTGCCTACGCTCAGGCCGTCTATGAAACGGCTGTGGGTGAGTGGCTGGAAGATCTCCGCAAAATAAAAGAGCGGATTGAACGGCGAGACCTGGAAATGGCGCTGGACGATCCAGTGAAGCCTTTCGATGAGAAAAGGGCGCTTCTGGAGGATGTGCTGGGCTCTGATGTTGACCGTCGCGCTCGCAACTTTGTCTACACGCTGGCCAGTAACAGCGATGTCAACCTTCTCGACGAGGTCATCGGCAACTATGAGCGCCTGCTTCGACAGGGCGTGCTCGAATTGCCCCTCGCTCAAGTCACCAGCGCCGTTCCGCTAGTCGATTCTGAACAGAGAGCAATCGAACAGCGCCTGCACCGGCGATTCGGAGAAGAAGTAGAGATCACCTACCAGGTTGATCCATCCATTATCGGTGGGCTCACCATCCGAGTGGGTGATAAATACATTGATGGCAGCATCGCCACCAAGCTAGAGGCGATGCGAGAGCAGCTTGCAAGCCGGCGATAACAGTAAACAGTGATCAGTGACCAGTGTTCAGTGATCAGTATTCAGTAATCAGTGGCCATGAATCCGAGTACTGATTACTGATCACTGGTTACTGAATACTGACAAATGGAGAGCAGCCAATGGCAATACGTGTAGATGATATTACCGAAGTTCTTCGGCGCCAGATCGAGAGTTTTGAAGCCCCGATCGAGATGGTCGAGGTCGGCACCGTTGAGGAAATAGGCGACGGAATCGCCCGCGTCTCTGGCCTGGCCGGCGTCATGGTAAATGAGTTGGTCGAGTTTCAAAACGGAGTCATGGGCATTGCCCTCAACCTGGAAGATGGCCAGGTTGGCATCATCATCATGGGCGAGTACACTGATATTGAGGAGGGCGATACCGTCCGTGGCACAGGGCGCATTGCTGCCGTCCCCGTGGGAGAGCAGCTCATTGGGCGAGTTGTCAATGCCCTGGGGGAGCCTATCGATGGCAAAGGTCCGATTGGGGCGACCAAGATTCGGCCAGTGGAGCGCATCGCACCGGGCGTTGTGTACCGCCAAAGTGTGGATACGCCGGTTCAGACAGGCCTCAAGGCAATTGACTCCATGATCCCCATCGGCCGTGGCCAGCGCGAGCTGATCATTGGCGATCGCGGGACTGGCAAGAGCGCCATCGCCACCGATACGATTGTCAACCAGAAAGGCCAGGACCTGATCTGCATCTACGTGGCGATCGGCCAGAAACGGGCCAAGATCGCCCAGGTGGTTCAAACTCTGGAGAGTTATGGCGCGATGGAGCATACCATCGTGGTGGTAGCGTCCGCTTCTGATCCGGCTGCGCTCCAGTATCTGGCGCCCTATGCCGGCTGCGCCATGGGCGAGGAGTTCATGGAGAATGGCAAGGAGGCCCTGATCGTCTACGACGACCTGAGCAAACATGCCTGGGCTTACCGCCAGGTCTCTTTGTTGCTGCGACGCCCCCCAGGTCGCGAAGCCTATCCGGGCGACGTGTTCTACCTGCACTCCCGCCTGCTGGAGCGGGCGGCCAAGCTACACCCCGACTACGGCGGAGGGTCGCTTACGGCTCTACCCATCATTGAGACCCAGTTGGGTGACGTATCGGCGTATATCCCAACCAATGTGATTTCCATCACCGATGGGCAGATATATCTGCTCCCGGAGTTGTTCTACGCCGGCATTCGCCCGGCGGTTGATGTGGGAATCTCGGTATCCCGCGTGGGTGGTGCAGCCCAGACCCGGGCCATGAAGAAGGTGGCCGGCAAGCTCAAGTTGGATATGGCCCAGTTTCGCGAGCTGGCGGCCTTTGCCCAGTTCGGTTCGGACCTGGACAAGGCCACCCGCGATCAACTTGAACGGGGAATCCGTTTGCAGGAGATTCTGAAGCAGTCTCAGTACCAGCCTGTCCCGATCGAGCAACAGGTGATGATCATCTTCGCCGGCACGCAGGGCGCTCTGGATGACGTGCCGGCGGACAAGGTACACGCGTGGGAAGCGGAATTCCATCGCTTCATGGCATCGACCTACCCCGAGATTGGCCAGCGCATCCGCGAGGCGAAAGACATGGATGCCGAAACCGAAGAGAGGCTGCGGGAGGCTATTGAGGCCTTCAGGCAGACGACGGACTTCGAGCAGCAGGACTAGGGACGATGAGTGACCGAAGCTGCTGCCGGAGCATAGCACAAGGGAGAAACCTTGGCCACCATACGTGAACTCAGACGTCGTATTCGCAGTGTCAAGAACATTGGTCAGGTGACCCGGGCCATGGAGGCCGTGGCCGCCTCCAAGATGCGCCGCGCTCAGGAAGCCACACTGGCCAGCCGCGAGTACGCCGACAAGGCCAATGAGGTATTGACATACCTGGCCAGCCAGCCGAGGCGGGGGCCGATCCCTAGCCCGCTATTGCTCCAGCGCGAGGTGAACACCATCGGTCTGCTATTGATTACGCCAGATCGCGGTCTAGCCGGCCCGTTGGTCTCCAACATCCTGCGCACCGCATTGGACTTTGTCAAACAGCAAGAAGTTCCGGTCTCGGTCATGGCCATCGGACGCAAGGGCGCATCCTTACTGGCCCGTCACAACTACCGGATGCACGCTGTTTTCACCGACGTTCGGGATCTGCCGTCCACTATCGAAGTCAGTCCCATTGCACGGTTGGTGATCGACGACTACACCAGCGGCGTCTTTGACAAGGTGTATCTAGCGTACACGGATTTCCTCAACACGCTAGTGCAACGACCCGTTATCCGGCCCTTGCTTCCGGTCGAGCCGGCCTTGCCGGAGCAGCGGCTACCGACTGTGTACACTTTTGAGCCAGATCCCCAAACCATCTTGAATGAGCTTGTACCGCGCCTCACGTTGCTTCAGATCTACCAGGCGATTCTGGAAGCTCAGGCTAGCGAACATTCCGCCCGCATGGTGGCTATGCGCAACGCCACCGAAAATGCCCAGGACTTGGCTCAGGATCTGACGCTTACGTACAACAAGGCGCGCCAGACCGCAATCACCCTGGAGATTCTGGACATTGCCGGCGGTGCTGAAGCGTTGGCCAAAGCGCGAGCAGAGTTTGCGTAACAGACCAGGTTCGAGTAAGCCACGCAGCGGAGCAGAGTGGC
>JBHHXF010000144.1:0-8114 GCA_046756905.1 Anaerolineae bacterium
ACATACGCAGTACCCAACCTCTACTTCACCACCACCAGCGGTAACAAAACCGCCGGATTAGACAACACCCAATCCAGCTCAAACATACGCGCCAGGTAAGTGTACACCGTATCCGACTGAACCTGCAAAGCCACCTCGCGGTTGATCTTGTTAGCGGCCTCACTGCCGTTGATGGAGCCGACATGCACATAGCCGGCCCCGTCGATCTGCGCAAGCACCATTTTGTTGTGAATGCCACTGCCGGTCAGGTCGCTACGCTCAGCCCGCAGGTCCAAGCCTTCCTCCTCAGATACCCGATTCACATAGTGGACTGTTGCCACGTTGCTGCGGGGGGAGCCTGGATCATCGAAGTGGCCGTCCATCAGGATCCGCACATGCGCCCCCCGGCGCGCTGCCGCGATGTACGCCTCCAGACGAATGTTAGGATCCGTGCCCGGCGCGCCGCTAATCGGACCCCAGTACGGCGGCTCCTGCAACTGTTGGACGTACAGCGTGTCCCCTGCGCCGACCCGGCCAACCAGCCCCAGCAAGCCACTCTGCGTGTTCAGGCTATTTTCGGGCGAGCTGATGATCTCAAACTGGAACGCACCATGAACCGTCAGCGCATCCGGCCAGAAAATCCGGTAGATGTCGCCGCCGGACGTGTCTTCTGGCGCGTACCAGTCGGGTATGGTGTAGTCCGGGTCGTCCAGCGGCCACCGGCGAATATCATGGTGTCGTGCGGGGTCAAGGTCGGCGTCGAGGATCGCTTGCAGGCCGGCCACAACCGCCGGCGCATCGGTCATCAAATAGACCCCACGATGACCGGCTGTTCCATCGGAGCGGTCATCGCTGGGCATACCGCCAAGTCCTGGGTTCTCGGAGCCGACCATAGCCAGCCGGCGGTCGATGATGACCACCTTCAGGTGATGGCTCCGGTAGCGGTCATAGATGTGCTCAGAAGGGCGATTCACCATCAGGTAAACCCGACCGCCGGCCTCCTCAATCTGACGGGCAGCCCACTTCCCTTCCCACCTGATGCCGCGGGCCGGCCCGTCCTCCAGCAGGAGTGTGACATCCACGCCGGCCCGCGCTCGGTCAGCCAGCGCCTGGGCGATGAGCGGGTGCTCCAGCGTGTAGCCGTGGAACTCGATGCTGCTCTGCGCCTGCTGTATCTGTTGGACCACCGTCTGGAAGAGGTGATCAGGACCAATCGCCACTGTTAGGGTGGCGGTGGCGGTGATTTGAGGCGGGTGGAAGAAAGTCTCCAGGTCCCAACCCGGATAGCGGACTCGCCGGCCATGGACCGGGTCGCCCACCTCCTGAGCCCAGTCGGCGGCGCTGTCCGTATCGGGTACTGGCCGGCCTGTCGCTTCATCCAGTTTCCGATAGAGAACCTGCCCACCCTCGGCAAATGTGGAGCTAGGCGCGTATGGCTTCACCGATGCCCCGTTCCAACCGTCGATTTGGGTATCGCCGGCCTTGTATACCATAGCATCGATGATCTGGCCAGCGTCGTCCTTCAGCGTAAGCTGATCGCCCGAGTTGCTGAAACGCAGCGGATCGCCGCCGAGCGACGGCGCCAGGGGATCGGGGTCCATCACCCAGTCGGGTGGAAAGCCGAAGGAGTCCTCGAAGGCGGCGCGCGAGCGGGTGATCCAAATGCTTTCGCCAGAGTCCAACTCGCCGGCCGGAAACACCACAGCGTCACTGTTATCTTCGACGGTCCAGCCCTGCAAGTCAATGGCTACTGTGGAAACATTCGTCAACTCGAATGCCTCGTCCGCATCGTTGCTGGCGTAGCCGTCGTAATACACAGCAGAAATGAGCACTGACGCGGTCGTCGTTGCAACCGCCGTCAATTCCTGGAAAACGCTCTCCGTTTGGGATACAGTTGCTGCTGGGGGCTGCGCGTGCAGTGCGCCTGAGCCGGCCACTGAGAGGGTCAGCCAGCCGGCTGTCAGGATCAGGCCGGTGAGAAGGCGAATAGCATTACTGAGATAGCGCATCACGTCTCCCCCACAAGTTTCGTTACCCTCGCTACCAGCTCACCAATGGTGAAGGGTCGCACATTACTCCTCTTGGTGGCCGGCCTCTTTCAGCAACGCCACGACCTCTTCGTCGCTCGTTTGCCCGAAAGATTCGTAGAACCGGCCCACCGCCCAGAACGGTTCTGGCGTCTCCAGCACAACAACGTCATCGGCCAGGGGACGAAGTTCGTCAATTGTGTTCGGCGGTCCCACTGGAACAGCGAGGATGAGCCGGCCAGGATTACGCTTGCGTAATGCCTTCAGCGAAGCGCGAACCGTTGACCCGGTGGCAACCCCATCGTCCACGAGAATCAGCGTGCGCCCTTCAATCTCAGGTTGTGGCTGCTCCCTGCGGTAAACGGCCATGCGACGCTCGATCTCAGTCAGTTGGTGCTCGGTCTCTGCGACCACGTAATCATCTGGTATCCCGAGCTGCTGTATAACTTCCTCGTCAAGAATCGAAGTGCCATCGCTAGCCACAGCGCCGATGGCGAATTCGGGGTTTTCGGGCGCGCCGATCTTGCGGGTCACGAAGACATCCAACGGCACGTGCAGCGCTTGAGCGACCTCGAGTCCAACGGGAACACCGCCGCGCGGAAGCGCCAGCACCAGCATGTCGCCCTCCAGGTCCAATTCCTTGAGCCTTTCGCCCAATTGCTGGCCGGCCTCTCGCCGGTCAGCAAACAGCGGCGCGCTTTCCCCGAACAACATGTTGACTTCCTACCTGTCGCTCACAGCTTCTGCCAGGATCATCGCCAACTTCACAGCTTCCTCTGGCGTGTCGGCGCGGTGGATCGAATCTCCGGGCATCCCTGGCTGGGACAGTTCCCAGGTACCGAGGCCCACCACAGGGATGCCGGCCTTGAGCGCGAGGGCAATTTCCGACAGTGTGCCGAAGCCACCGCGTACCGCGATCACGACCTGGCCGGTTCGCACTACGATCAGGTTGCGCGCCTGATCCATGCCGGTGACAATCGGGATGTCCACGAAAGGATTGGCCGAACGACGATGCAGCCCCGGCAAAACACCAATAGTGGTGCCGCCGGCCGACTTAGCCCCACGGCACACGGCCTCCATCACACCACCCAGACCGCCGCATACGACCATCGCGCCGGCCTCCGCCAAAGCGCGCCCCACAGCCTCGGCTTCCGACGCCGTTGCTGCATCACACTGCCCATCGCCAACGACGGCAACAATCAACCGTCGCCCCCTTTCCCCACTACCAGGGACAGCGGGTAAACGCCGAGTTGAGTGTATTTAGCGCCCCTCGGACTCAACTGACTGCGCATCAAGCTCACTTCTTCCACCTGCATCCCTCCCACCACATGGACGGTGTGAGATTGCAGGGCCTCGCCGAGACGTCGCTGATAGCCCGAACTGGCGCGCCGATTGACGCGTCCCAAAGTGAGATGGGGGTGAAACCGCCGGCCCTCAGGTTCAAACCCCAACTCCGCCATTGATTGCTCGACCTTTCCCTGCAAGGCGTGCAGTTGGCTGACGTCCCCTTTCAAGCCAACCCAGACCACTCGGGGCCGGCGCCAGTTGGGAAACACTCCCAACCCCTCGGCGGTGATGGAGAATGGACGGGAGCCGGCTACAGCCCGCTCCATCGCTTCCCCAATCGCGTCTATCCGGTTGGCCGGCACATCGCCCAGGAACTTCAGTGTCAGGTGAATTCCCTCCGGTCGAACCCAACGCACTTCGTCCGTCCACTCGTCGGCCCGCAGCTCGTCTTGGACCTTTATCAGTCCATCCAACACAGCCTGGGTCAGCTCAATTGCGATGAAGGATCGAATCTCTGCCACGTTGACGCCTCCTTACCATAAGGATAACAGAGATGGGCCGGCCAGTCAAAGGACCAGTGATCAGTGTTCAGTAATCAGTGATACGTAGTCCCTACGAAGTGCCAGAAGCGTTCTGCATGGTGATCTGTGCCCACCAAGCGTGCATACGACCGCACGGCTTCGGCCATCGCTTCTTGGCTGTCAAACAGATCTGTGACCTGAGAAGTGTAGCAAGCGATCGCGGCAATCTTCGGTGCGACGTCCACAGAATGGATGGTTGGCTGCCACCCATCAGGTAGGGGCGAGGCAGGCCGGTGTAGGGGCGAGGCAGGTCGGAGAGGAGGTCCTTCTTCTGATGAACCCTCAATCCGACCTGCCTCGCCCCTACCACCAGCACCCCGACCTGCCTCGCCCCTACCACCAGATGTACCGGCCACCTCCCACCACACGTACGGAAAATCCTCGTAGAACAGGACCCGCCGGCCCCTCTCCATCAGCGTCAGACCCACGTCCCGCACCACTTGATGATCCACGTGGTTGCCAATCGCCAGCGGTGCGTAGCACACAGCATCGCCCACTTCGCCCAGAACTACCTCCACGTCGGTTGCAATCCGGTCGTGCAATACGCTATCCGCCGGATCGACCTGCCCAAAGATGCCGGCCTCATCCGGGTACATCACCCGCCCCCCATCGAGGCGGTAGATGGCGTCCAGATAGTCCCAGTTAACTACCTGCGCGCCAAGCCGCGTCAACGCAGTCCGATCCTCCGCCCGTCGCGCGGCCACAACGTCTTGCGGGCTGCCCCAGATGGCGTGCTTTTCCTGCGCGAACGCCGGCAGCCGGCGGTAGTCGGGAATGCCGGCGAAGACGTTGATCACGATCACTCGCTGGCCGGCCTGCGTCTGCTCCCAGATCGTCCCTCCACACGACAGCGCCGCATCATCGAGATGGGGTGACAGATAAACATGAGTGATTGACATCGGAGTCTCCAGTCCCTATAATCCGAACAGAATGAATGGCAGAATCTCATCCGACTGGGCGCTCATGACAGGGATCACGCTCCTGGCAGCGCTGTTGCGGTTCCCCCTATTGGGCCAATTTCCCCCGGGCCTCTACCACGATGAGGCCATCAATGGTCTGGACGCTCTGCGGGTCCTCGAAGGCGTCACTCCCGTGTTCTTCACCGCCAACAATGGCCGTGAACCTCTGTTCATCTATCTGATTGCCGGCTCCATCGCCTTGCTGGGCCGAACGGCGCTGGGCGTGCGCATCGTTTCGGCCATATTGGGGACGCTGACCGTGCCAGCCACCTACCTCCTTGGCCGGCGCCTCTTCGACCGGCGTATCGGCGTGCTGGCAGCGGTCATCACCTCGATCACAGTGTGGCCGCTGAACCTCAGTCGCGTCGGGTTTCGCGCCGTGGCCATGCCCCTGTTTGTAGCGCTGATGGTGTGGGCGTTCTGGCGCGGCTACGAGTTCAGTACGACACCAGACGATCGAGGTCGGTCCGATTGGCGGTGGCTCGGCCTGGCAGGGGTCTTTGCTGGCCTCATGCTCTACACCTACCTGGCCGCCCGCTTCGCGCCCCTGGTATTCCTGATTTTCATCGGCTATCTGGCAGCGACTCGCCGGCCTATACCATGGCGCGGACTGCTGCTGTTTACCGTCATCACCTGTATCGTGGCAGCGCCGCTGCTCGGCTACTTCGTGGCCCACCGGGCCGACGCGGCTCAGCGGGTGTTCCAGGTATCGATCCTCAACCCGGACATCAACGCCGGCGATCCCTGGGGTACCCTGGCGCGCCACCTGGGTCGAACACTGCTGATGTTCAATGTACGTGGCGACTTCATTCCGCGACACAACGTGCCTCTGCGCCCGGTCTTCGACCCACTCCTGTCCCTGTTCTTCCTGGTGGGGCTGGGTGCGGGGGTTCGCCGGCGGCGGGAGCCAGCCTACGCTCTGGTCCTCATCTGGACGGGCGTGATGTTGCTGCCCACAGTACTCGCCGAAGATGCTCCCCACTTCCTGCGGGCCGTCGGCGTCCTGCCGATCCTTTTCGTGATCCCTGCTCTCGGCCTGTCCACTGCCGGCGACTGGCTGAAACAGCGCTGGTCCCCTGGGGTGGTCAGCGCAGCCATGGCCGGCGTGCTCGCCCTCAGCCTGAGTCTAACCACCTACGATTACTTCGTTCAGCACGCTCGGAGCGAGAACGTATACTACCAATTCGAGGCCGGCGCTTCGGAGTTGGCGGCTGATATAAACCAGTTTCTCAGTGCCAACCCGAATGGACAGGTCTACATCGACGGGACCCTATGGGACGGCTGGGCAGCCATTCCGTTTCTCGTCGGCGATTCATCACACTTGAAAGTGCTCTCGGACAAATCACCAGCGCCGTCGGCGGCCGCCCCTCCACTCCTGATGGCCGTGTGGCCATTCAAGGACCTGTCACGATACCGTGACCTGCTCCCTCAGGCAAGCAGGATTTCCGTCCGCGAGGGCGCGAAGGAGCGCGGCGACCTGGAGCATGAAGCGCGCCTCATGTACGTGCTGTTCCACGCCACGCCGACGGGTAACACCCGACCGGCGCTTGCCCTCTTCAGCAACGGTATTGGGCTGAAAGAGGCCAGCGTCAAGCCGCTGCCCGACGAGCGGCTGTACGTTCGCCTCGTCTGGGAATGCCAACAGTCGATGCCGACCGACTATGCCGCTACTGTTCAACTACTGGGGCCAGATGGCCTTATCGCCCAGAACGACGGTCCACCGGCCCTCGGCTACTACCCCATCAGCGCCTGGCGGCCCGGCGACCAGGTAATCGACGAACGAATTTTAGCCCTCCGGGTCCCGTTCGAGCCGGCTAGCCAGCAGCTCATCGTCGCCCTCTATGACCCGGACACACTGGAGCGGGTGCCAGTCACGGGATCGGATGGTCGGTCACTGGGCGACCACTATGCCCTGCCCAAGTCAAGATAGCATCCGGACAAGCGGCGATACGGGTGAGCCTCGGTTTGAGTATCACACTCCCCAGCACAACCGTATCGCGGCCATCCGATGTGCGGAGGCGCTCACCGGTGGCCGGATCATAAAGTCCGACGACGAGCTGGAGCCAGCCGGTCGGCCCCTGGGGCAACGCCAATCCGTGACGATCGGTCAACCTCTCGCCGGCCTGCCAGGTAGTCGTGGGCCGGGCGCCATTCACAGGAACTGAGTCGTGCTGCGCCACCAGGTGGCCGGCCGCGTCATATAGGTGCACAAAAACCTTCACTTCCCTTGCTACCGGTCCATCGGTGTGCCACACAAGGTCTACGCCGATGGCAGTGGACGCTGAATCGTCAGGCGTGTAGCGCGCTGCATCGAGAACGATTTTGCCAAAGCGGATGCCCAACGGAACATCGCTCCACTCTCCTCGGGGGTCTACGTACGCCAGATACAGGGTATCCCCACGCCAGCCGGGCGCTGCCGCCGGATAGAAGCGCCGGTCCAGCCAGGATTTCAAATCAGCGTTGGCCGCGACTGTTCCCTTGTACAACACAAACCACAATCGGTTGGGGTGATTCGCCGTCAGATTTTCGATGCGCTCTGTCGCCACGTCCAACGGTTCGATGACAGGATCCCAACGCAGCGCGTAGGACCACGAGGGATTTTCAGCCGTTCGGTAGCGCTCGTATGTGCCGGCCAGACTCAGAACGTTGAAGAAGACCAGGTCCTCCGCATCAGTCACCTGTTGCAACACCTGCCAGTCGGCGCTGGGATCGAAGGGATCGAAGACTTCGTAGGACTTGCTGTAGACGTAGCTGGTGATGGTCGGTATCGTTGTGATGAGGATGAGTGTGACCCCAACCGCCAGGAGCCAATACCGGCGGAGCAACAGACCCAGCGCGCCGGCCAGCGCCAGAGCCAGGAACGGACTGGCCACGATGGTGTAGCGCGCCGCAAACATGTGCGCCTGCGCTCCCAGAGCCACGCCGAAGAGGGTCGCTCCCATGACCAGCGCCGGCAGGAGTGCCCATCGCCCCAGCCGGCGCACCCCGACAACCCCGCCCACGGCGACAACGAAGATGACCGAGATCACCGCCGGCCACCCGACGCCGTACGGAAACACCAAGGCATAGAATCCGCCAACAATCAGCCTGGCTGCTCGCCCGACGGCGAAATCGAAACCCGTCCGCTCGCCCACGCGGTTCAGCATGGCCGGCGCAGCAAAGAGCACCCAGGGCACGTAGAGCGCCGCGACTGCGCCGAAGCCCGTGAGCGTCGCCTTCCAACGTTGGGGTGCAGCGATTAGTGCATAGACGAACAGCGCTGCCAGGACAAAGCCGGCATA
>JBHHXF010000145.1:0-8067 GCA_046756905.1 Anaerolineae bacterium
GGGACGGTTTCCTTGAGACGGTCGATGGCGTAGTGACAGGCCGCGAATGCCTCGGCGCGGTGCGGGGAGGAGACGGCAATGCCCACGCTGGCCTCGCCGATTTCCAGCCGGCCCACGCGGTGAACGATGGCCACTTCGATGACGTCCCATCGCTCTCGGATTTCGTCGGCGATGCACTGCATGGCCGGCACTGCCATGTCGGGGTAGGCTTCGTACTCCAGGTAGTCCACCTCGCGACCCAGGTTGTTGTCGCGGACGACGCCGAGGAATGTGCAAATAGCGCCGGCGCCGGGGTCTTCCACAGCTTCGACTAACTGGTTAGTATCTATCGGTTCCTTTACTATTGCTATTCTCAACGTGCTTCTTACCCTCACGCAACAGCTCGCAGCCATGCTTTCGGAGATGCTTTAGCAAGGCCCGTCGCTTCATCAAACGGCCACCATCAAATCTTCTCGAAAAGATTTCCATATCAGCTTACCCACCGCTCACCGGCGGCAGAAAGGCGACCTCATCGCCGGCCTGCAGCGTCTCGTCCAATCTCGCATATTCGGCGTTGATGGCTGCCGCCGGCCTCACCTGCGGCAGGTTAGGATAGGCGTCCTGCAACTCGCGCCACAGATCACCCACCGACGCACCTTCCGCAATTTCCCAACACAGCTCTCGTCTGCAGCTCGTGCACCTGCCTGCCGGTTATCCACGCCGGTGTTCATCCCACGTCAAGTGCGGTCCATCAAGTAACAATGGCACATTGTTCAACACGTTGCGGCCAAGGATGCCCCACCCTTGATCAATCAGCAAGAACTGACCTCGAAATGTTCGGCGACAGAAAACGAGTTCTGACTGAACCACGGAAGCAAAACTGGTGCTGCCATCAAAACCTACCAGTTCGTAGTGCCGGTCTGGAAGGATAGCTACTCCCAACTGACTTGCGGCTGCTTGCGGAATCAAGGTTACGTCAGCGCCAGAATCTAACAGCATCGGCACATCTGGCAAAGTCGCGCCGGTATCCGGGTTGCGCAGAGTCACTTGCGCCAGCGGTGCAGGTGGCTGAAACTGTGTAGCATCATAAGCCGGCATCGGGAAATTCCTCAACTATTTCCATCTTGAAATCTACCACTTGTTCTGGGTGCGCTAAGCGGGGGGTGAAGATATGAGCCACCTGCTCAATCTGCATGCCGGGGATGACTACATACACCTTTGTTTTGTCCGGCAAGTGTACGTCGGTCCTCAGTCGTATTTGTCCATGCTCTACAATACCCTCAAATGTGACAACGCCCACTGCTCCACCTCCTGCGATTCCAAATACCCCGCATTGCCACCTCGCCTGCCCATTCTCGTGGCCCATGCCCTCATTATTACGTACTGATGATGCTGAAATTCTAGCACGAAACCGCTCTTTCAGCTAAGCCGATTCCTCTCAACCGCCGGCCTACCGGCCTATACTCCTACGATCCCCCACCACTGACTGGCGGCAGAAAGGCGACCTCATCGCCGGCCTGCAGCGTCTCGTCCAATCTCGCATATTCGGCGTTGATGGCCGCCGCCGGCCTCACCTGCGGCATGTTGGGGTAGGCGTCCTGCAACTCGCGCCACAGATCGCCTACTGACGCTCCTTCGTCGATTTCCCAGCGTAGCTCGGCGCTGCCAACGGCCTCTCGATACGTTGCAAACAACCTCACCGCGACTTCCATCATCTAAACTGTCTCCGACCCAACAACCGCCCTCGCCACCTCCGCCACCACATCGTAGCGACCAAACGGCGGTATCACATAAGCGCCGTGAACGAGCTCTTGCACCGCCGTCAAAAGTTCGCTGGCCAGTTGGACACCGGTGCTGAGCCCATCGTCGCCGGCCTCCTTCATCCGCTGGCGCACATGGCCCGGAATGCTGATACCCGGCACCTCGTTGTGCAAGAACTCGGCGTGGCGGTGGCTGTACAGCGGCAGCACCCCGATAATTGCCGGAACCGGAAACTCGCCGATACGCTTCAGCACCCGTTCAATCACCTCGCTGTCATAGACGGGCTGGGTCAGGAGGAAATCGGCGCCGTTCTTGATCTTTTTGTCCAACACGCGGATCTCGCGGTCCAGTTTCTCAGCGCCCGGATCGAACGCAGCACCCACAAAGAACGACGTAGGTTCCTCAATCGCTCGGCCAGTCATGTCCACACCCTGATTGAAACTCTTGATCAACCGAATCAGGCCCGATGGCACGATGTCGGACACCACCGTGGCATCGGGGTAGTCCCCAATGCGCGGAGGGTCGCCCATGACGATGAAGATGTTGCGCACGCCCATGGCATGGGCGCCCAGGAGCTCCGAGTGCAACGCCACCAGGTTGCGATGCCGGCACGTCATGTGCAAGATCGTTTCCATCCCCAGCTCGTTCTGCACCAGCGTCGCCATCGCCGATGCGCTCATCCGAGCCTGTGCCCTCGGACTGTCCGCGATATTAACGGCATCGACGACGCCGGACTCCTTCAACCACGTCAGTTTGGGGACAACCTGACTGAGGTTGAACCCCTTAGGCGGATCGATTTCCACCGTGATTACGAACTCGCTGCCCAACTTGCGGGCCAGGTCGGTTGGCTCCAAGGTCGGAGCGGCCACGAAGGGCGCTGCACGTTCCGGGGGGAAGGTAATCGTGACCCGCGTCCGCCGCAACTCAGGGGGACGCAGATCCTGGATGGCATCTCTCAGACGGACGATGTGCTCCGGTGTGGTACCACAACAGCCGCCGATGATGACTGCGCCGGCCTCCACCATGCGCTTGGCATAGCCGGCCATGTACTCCGGCGACGAGAGGTAGACGAAGCGCCCCTCGACATAGGCCGGGAAGCCGGCATTCGGCTGTGCCGAGAGGGGCGTACCGCTGACCTCAGCCATCTGCTCCACCACAGCCAGCATCGGCTGGGACCCCACACTGCAATTGGCGCCGATGACATCCACGCCCAGCGCCTCCAGCCGGGCCACGATGCTGGCCGGCTCATCTCCCCGGATTGTCGTCCCGTCCTCGCCGAAGGTCATCTGGGCGATGATCGGCACATCTGCGACGGCCTGGGCTGCGGCAACCGCCTGCTCCATTTCGCGCAGATCGGGGAACGTCTCCAGAATCAGCAGATCGACGCCGCCCTCGATCAGGCCTTCGATCTGCTCTCGGAAGGCCTCGAAGGCGGCTTGAGTTGAAACCGAACCATAGGGCATCAGCGGTTTGCCCAGGGGACCGATGGAGCCGGCCACGAACACCAGTTGATCGGCGCGAGCAGCACACTCCCGCGCAATCTCCGCCCCCCGGCGGTTGATCTCGCGGACCCTGTCTTCCAGATTGTGCTGGGCGAGCCGCACACGGTTCGCTCCAAACGTATTGGTTTCGATGATCTCGGCGCCGGCGCGGATGTAGTCCAGGTGAATGCCGCGGATCACATCCGGGTCCACCAGGTTCAACTCATCAAAACACTGCTCGAAAGGGATGCCACGGGCGTACAGTTGCGTGCCCATGGCCCCATCGCACAGAATGGGACCTTGAGTTAGCCGTTCGAGGAAGGGTTGAATCACAGGAACGGATTCCATACCTTCTCCTGACCGATGGTTGTGGCCGGCCCATGTCCTGGGTAGATCACAGTGTCATCCCCCAAGGGCAGGAGCACCTCGCGGATGCTGCGCATCAGTCGCTCATAGTCCCCTCCCGGGAAGTCGAAGCGCCCGATAGAACCCTGGAACAGCACGTCTCCGGCAAACGCCACCCGGTTGGCTGACTCCCCAGCCTTCTCATCATGGACAAACGTAACGTGGCCGGGGGTGTGACCGGGTGTAAACAGCACACGAAAAACGGTCCCGCCGACCTGTATTTCCTGGCCCTCTTGCAGGTACTCGTCAACCGTTGGAGGGGGGCCAGCGGCCAGACCGAAGTAGGCCAGTTGCCGGCCATAACTCTCCAGAATAGGCACATCGGCGCGATGCAGGTAGAAGGGCACGCCGGCCAACTCCTTGAGTTCCGCCACGCCCGTCACGTGATCGAAGTGCGCGTGTGTGTTGATGATCTTCGTCAGAGTGAGACCCTCCCCTTTGACAACCTGCAAGATCTGTGATGCCTGGCCGCCAGGGTCAATTACGACCGCATCACCACTGGCCTCATCGCCAACGATGTAGGTGTTCACCTGAAGAGGACCGGTAACCAGCTTTTTGATGATCATGAGAATTCCCGCACAGGATAGAAATCAAGTCGGTAAAACTGCGTGATCCGTGAGGCGTCACTCGGAAGCTTCTCCCGAATGACACATCACGGATCACGCTACATCCAAGCATCTACCAGCTCAAGCTTACTGGAAGAGTATCGCCTTCTTTACCTCGCCGATCGCCTTCGTCACCTTGATGCCTCGCGGGCAGGCGCGGGTGCAGTTGTAGATCGTGCGACAGGCAAACGCCCCGTCGCGGTCATTGAGGATGGCGAGTCGCTCCGCGCCGGCCTGGTCGCGGCTGTCGAAGATGAAGCGATGGGCCTGGACTATAGACGCCGGCCCGACGAAATCCTTGTTCGACCAGAAGCTGGGACACGACGTCGTGCAGGCAGCGCACAGAATGCACTTGGTCGTGTCGTCGTAGACTTCGCGATCCTCCGGCGACTGGATGCGCTCACGCTGCGGTACGGGGTCGTCGTTGATGAGATAGGGCATCACCGAGCGGTACTTGGCGAAGAAGGGCTCCATGTCAACGATCAGGTCCTTGATCACCTCAAACCCCAGCAGCGGCTCCACCGTAATCGGCTGCGCCACATCCCGCAGCAACACCTGGCACGCAAGCCAGTTCTCACCGTTGATGCGCATTGCGTCTGATCCACAGATTCCGTGGGCACAGGACCTACGCAAGGTCAGGGTCCCATCGTGATACCACTTCACGATGTGCAGCGCATCCAACACGCGATCCGTTGGCTCCGCCTCGATGGTGTATTCGCCCCACCAGGGTTTGTTGTCTTTTTCCGGATTGAAACGTTTGATTCGTAGACGATATTGCATCATGATTCTCCATCGATCAGTACACGCGCTCTTTCGGCTCGAATCGGGTGATTACGACGGGCTTGTACTTGATGTTGATGCCCGCGTCGGTCTTATACGCCAGGGTGTGCTTCAACCAGTTCTCGTCGTCGCGTTTGGGGTAGTCCTCACGCGCATGAGCGCCCCGGCTTTCAGTCCGGTTGAGCGCGCAGGTTGCAACCACCTCTGCCAGGTCCAGCAAGCTGCCCAGTTCCCATGCCTCCAGCAGGTCTGTGTTGAAACGCTGCCCCTTGTCCTCAATCTGGACATCCCGATAGCGTTCCTGTAGTTCGCGAACCGTCTCCAAAGCCTGAGAGATGCCCTCGGCCGTACGGAAGACGCTGACGTGCTCCATCATAACCGACTGCATGGCCTCTCGAATGTCGCCTACGCGCTCCTTGCCATCATGATTGCGCAGGTGCTCGAGTTGGGCCACGACTTCCGCATGGGGGTTCTCCGGCAGCGGCGTGAAGTCGGCATGTCTGGCGAACTCAACCATGTCCTTACCTGCGCGCCGGCCAAACACCACAATGTCGTTGAGCGAATTAGTGCCCAGCCGGTTGCCGCCGTGAACAGAGACACAGGCACACTCGCCGGCAGCGTACAGGCCCGGCAGCGGCGTGTTCTCAGGGTCGATCACGACCCGCCCTTCGATGTCAGTCGGGATCCCGCTCATGGCGTAGTGAGCCGTCGGCTGCACGGGCATCGGTTCGTAGACCGGATCCACGCCCACGTACGTGCGCACGAACTCGGCAATGTCCGGCAGCTTCCCTTCTATCACCTCCTTGCCGAGGTGCGTTGCATCTAAGTAAATGTAGTTCTGGCCATCGATTCCCCGCCCCTCGCGCACTTCTAGGTACATGGCCCGCGAAGTCACATCTCGCGATGCCAGGTCGCGCATGGTCGGGGCATACTTGATCATGAACCCCGGCTCACCGGTCCCGATCTTGTCCAGATCCTCGTTGTTGCGCAGGATGCCTCCCTCACCACGCACAGCTTCCGTGATCAGGATGCCGAGCTTCCGAATCCCGGTCGGGTGGAATTGGAAGAACTCCATGTCCTCCATGGGAACCCCTCTACGGTAGAGGATCGCGTTGCCGTCCCCGGTCAGTGTGTGCGCGTTCGACGTGATTTGCCAAATTCTGCCAAAACCACCGGTGGCGAATAGGACTGCTTTGGCGTGAAAGACGTGAATGGCTCCGGTGTCGATCTCGTACGCTACAGCCCCCTGAATCACGCCATCGTTGACAATCAGATCGACGACATGGAACTCGTCGTAGAAGTTCACACTCTGTTTGATGCATTGCTGATACAGCGTCTGCAGGATCATGTGGCCTGTTCGGTCAGCCGCGTAACACGCTCGTCGAACAGGTCCTTCACCGAAATTGCGGGTGTGACCACCGAATGGGCGCTGGGCGATGAGTCCATCTGGTGTGCGGTTGAAGGGCAATCCCATGTGTTCCAGTTCCAGGACTACATCGATGGCGTCCTGGACCAAAACCTTGATGGCATCCTGGTCGCCAAGGTAGTCGCTTCCCTTGACAGTGTCATACCAGTGCCAGTCCCAATGGTCTTCGTCGAGGTTACCGAGCGCCGCGCCTATACCCCCCTGGGCCGTCCCGGTATGGGAACGTGTAGGATACAGCTTGCTCAGGACAGCGGTATCGACGCCTCGCGAAGCGTAGAGCGCGGCCATCAGGCCGGCCCCGCCAGCGCCAACGATAACCACATCATGTTTGTGGTAGTGGTACATCTGTATAACCTGCCCCCTATGTGCTTGTTATTGCACCGGACGAATTCGCTGTGCGCGGCGACGTGCGACCAAGGGCGAACGACGAATGCTCGTCGGTGGTCGTTTGTCGTCGGTGCGTTCAAGCCGGCGGTTGGAATGTGAAAATGACGAATGCCCCCATAGCGCCAATCAGAACGGCCAGCAGGTAGATGAACCATTTGACGGCAATCTCCCAGCCAGGGGACCGAATGTAGTCCTTCAACACCCCTCGGGTGCCGTTCGTGCCATGAGACAATGCAAAGATCAACAGCGACAAGTCAAACATACGCCAGAGAGGATTCTGCCAACGCAAGGCCACAACATTGAAGTTGATATTATCGACCCCGATGACCAGGTGCATCCACAGAAGGTGGAAAACCAGAACCAACAGCAGAACCACACCGGTCACCCGCATGAAGAACCACGCGTAGACCTCCAGCGTGCCTGCCGAAACACGACGCCCTACTTGTTGCGTAGTAGCCATGATCTCCTCCTCAAAGGATGTTAATCCCGACCAGCGGCGCCAGCATGGCCAACGCCGCCGGCGCCCAGATCACCAGCGTAGCCCCCAGAACCAGCCAAAACAATTCGGACTCATAGTCCATGACGCTCGGCACGAAGTCCAACAGGATCACGCGGGCCCCGTTGAACGCGTGAAACAGCACACCGAAGATGAGAAACGCCTCCAGTATCCGAAAGGGCGTCGCCTTGTAGATCACCAGGAATCGATCGAATTCATCCTGACCAAGAGCCATTAGGAAAATATCCAGGATGTGCCAGAAGAGAAAGAACATAACACCAAGGCCCGTAACGCGATGCAAGATCCAGGCCCACATGCCCTCCCGGCCGCGATACCGGAGGTATTCGCCCAGGCCGGCAGAAACAGATGACATTGAAGAGACCTCCTTTCATGAAGAGCATGGGTAGAGATGAACGAGGCAATGGGGAGCCCCGTATAACGGCAAGGCAGCACCGGGCCGCCTTGGTGAGGAATTATATACCCCGGCTCCGACATTGTCAACCACTTCTTAGCCAGAAGCAGCCGGCGGTTGAAACCGCGCCTACCCTTGCGAAGCCTGCCCTGAGCCAGGCCGAAGGGTCGCCCCCTTCGACAGGCTCAGGACGCCGCTTCGGCGACTCAAAACCCAACCGACGAAGGCTTCGTCCTGAGGCTCAGCCCGAAGGGTCGGTTTCGCAAGGGCGACGTCCTGAGCTTGTCGAAGGGTTGCCGCGAATTCATTCGCCAGGCGCGAAGCAAGGGTTTGAG
>JBHHXF010000146.1:0-8028 GCA_046756905.1 Anaerolineae bacterium
GCGTCCTGAGCCTGTCGAAGGGCGGCGTCCTGAGCCTGTCGAAGGGCAGCGGCGCTGCACGCCGGCGGAGGATCGATGCGGCTGCTCGCCGGCCGTCGGTCTCAAACATCAGCCGGGCCGGCGACCAGCCATAGTGACTCTTGAACTCACCCCACTCCCAGGATTGGAGCACATGCGAGCACGGGAGGCGCCGTGCGATAGCGTTCCACTGCTTGTGCTCTGTGATTTGAACCGTGGTTAGTTTAGCCATGAGTCCAGTATTCAGTGATCAGTAAACAGTGATCAGTGATCAGAATTTGACTCCCGCCCGATAGATGGCTCACTGCTCAGAAAATAACCAATATCCAATCACCAATATCCAATCGCTCTGCATTTTCATGCTTCATGGAGCCCCGTGGGGGCATGTTGACTGATCACTGGTCACGTCACGCGGCCCCGCACCAACGGCCACACCCGCATCCCCAGCCAGTAGCGGGCCGGCCTGAACACGCGGTCGAAGGCACCAACGGTCCGCACCACCTGGCCGCCGAATCCCTGCTTGAAACGGTACACCCCCCACATGCCCGCTTCTCCCTGTGCGCCGGCATCTCCGTCATGCATAATCGCCTCGCCGACCTCGTCGGGAATGCCCCAGAAGTCGTAACGCGTGCAGCCATGCCGTTTGGCCCATTGGATGGCGTGCCACTGGAGCAGGTGGTTGGGCATCCGATTGCGATGCCGGTTCGACGATGCGCCGTACAGGTAGTACGCCGTGCGCCCGAAGCGAAAAGCCATCAGGCCGGCCAGCAGCTCATCCTCGTAGTGTGCCAGGAACAGCTCGGCCAGGCCCTGCGAGTGAAAGCGCTGCCACGCGGATTCGTAGTAGCTGCGCTCGTGGATCCCAAACTGGTCGCGCTCGCCGGTCGTCTGCATGAGATGGTAGAACGCCGGCAGGTCATCCTGGGTGGCTTGCTGCACGCGGACACCCTTGCGTCCAGCCAGCCGAATGTTGTACCGCCACTTGGGTTTCATCCTCATCAAGATTTCGTCCTCATCGGGCTGCAGGTCGAGAACGATGGTCGTGCGAGGTTGAATCGTCTGGTGGCTGTGCTGAAATCCAAGGGATTCCAGGTGGCCGGCCAGGGCCGCGTCGTCCGGCCAGTTGGGCTCAATCTTGAGAAAGATGGCGCCTCGGTCGCGGGCTGCGGAGCTCAACGCGTCCAGGATGGCCGGCAGCGCCTGGTCATCAGGAGCGAGTACGGGACCGCGCGGAACGTAGACGGCCGGGCCGCCGGCAGTGGACCGGATCAGCGCCTGAGCACCGCAAACGATCTGCCCCCCTTGCTCGCCGGTGATGCGCAGCGGCTGCCAGCCAAAGCCGGCTTTGAAGTCTCCCCAGGCGCTGGACTGAAGCAGATGTCCCCAGGGCGAGCCGGCGACGAATGCGTCCCAGTTGGCGTTGTATCGGTCGGTTGACAAATGGAAATTCATTCTGTACAATGTGGTTTGGTTTGGTCATGAAATGCCGGCAATGTCATTTCCTGTTCGCTGGAATTATAGTCAGTGGAGCCAGTTCCATGCAAACACCTCTTTCCTTTTCGTGGGAAGTATGATATAATTGCGGCGACCTGGCGACGGACAACGTACGTTCGTCCTGTGCAGTTCATACAACATCATCACCTGGACAACAATCAGCAGGAATCCTCACACCACGGTACGACATGGCAGCTCACGAGGATTCCGTTTTTCCGCCGGCAGATGGTGCTTCTGAGGGATTGAGTGAGATAGGAGGGGATAATTGCTTCGCAACTACGCATTCATTCTTGTATTCAGTGGCATTGCCTTTTCGGTACCTGTTATTGGATTGTTAGCTGCGTGGCTTCTGCGCCCCAGTAAACCAGGGAATATCAAGAACGCCATCTACGAATGCGGTCTCGAAACTTTCGGAGAGACGTGGGTTCAGTTCAAGGTTCAGTACTACATCTACGCCTTGATTTTCGTCATCTTCGACATCGAGACCGTTTTTCTTTACCCGTGGGCAGTCGCCTACAACAAGATGGGGCTGTTCGCGCTGGTCGAGATGTTCATTTTCATTCTGATTCTGGTGATCGGCCTGCTGTACGCCTGGCGAACCGGTGCACTGGAGTGGGTCTAGGGGATTGCAGATTGCAGATTGCAGATTGTTGAGTGTTAGCGCGCACGCAATCTGAATGAGGTGTGATGTTATATGCAGTTTCTGGATGATCTGTTTCTCAACATTGGCGGTGCGATTCGCAACTTGCTCAGCGGCATCTTGCCCGATTGGGGTGTCGAACTGGTCATGATCATCCTCGCGGCCAGCGTGCTGACCTTGGTGGCTGTCGTCACGATGATGTTCTTGACCTGGTTGGAGCGGAAAGTGGTGGGTCGCATCCAGGATCGACTGGGGCCAAACCGCGTGGGGCCGTTCGGGCTGATGCAGCCTATAGCCGATATGGTCAAGATGTTCATCAAGGAGGATATTACGCCTCGGGATGCCAGCCGATGGGTGTACAACCTGGGGCCGATTCTGGTGGTGCCGCCGGCCATACTCGCCTTCGCCGTCCTCCCCTTTGGCCGCAACTTGAGCGGCGCCGATCTCAACATCGGGTGGCTGTACCTGGCGGCTGTGGCCTCCACCGAGGTGGTGGGGGTGTTCATGGCCGGCTGGGGGTCGCGCAACAAGTATGCCCTGCTGGGAGCAATGCGGGCCGCCGCCCAGATCGTCAGCTACGAGATTCCCCAGGTTCTATCGGTCGTGGGTGTACTTCTCCTGGCCGGCTCGCTGTCGATGCAGAAGATCGTCGAAGCGCAGAACGTCTGGTTTGTGCTTCTGCAGCCGGTGGGGTTCGTCATCTTCCTGATCGCATCGGTGGCGGAGCTGGCGCGTTCCCCGTTCGATCTGCCGGAGGCAGAGTCGGAGATCATCGCCGGCTTCCACACGGAATACAGCGGGCTCAAATTCGGCATGTTCATGCTGTCGGAGTACATCAGCACGTTTGCTGTGTCTGCCATTGCAGCGACGATGTTCCTGGGCGGGTGGCGCGGGCCAATCCTGCCGGGCTGGCTGTGGTTCTTCATCAAGACTTACGCGATGGTGTTCGTAATCATATGGATGCGAGGTACACTACCGCGCATTCGCGTGGATCAACTGATGAACTTTGCCTGGAAGGTCTTGGTTCCCCTGGCACTGGCAAACCTGTTGCTGGCCGGCCTGATTGCCTACATCCTCAAACCCGGTCAGACGCCAGGCATCCTGATGTTCATCGGTTTTCTGATAGGTAACGCGATCCTCCTTGGAGCGGCCATTGCACTGATGGTTTGGCGAGCCCCGAAGGCGGAGGAGACGAAAATCTCAATTGTGGCCACAGAAGGCCTGCCTTGAGCTTGTCGAAAGGGGTCCTTGCTGGACAATGATCACACAAGTCGTTTTTCTGACCATCGCACTGTTGACCCTGGCGGGCGCTATCGGTGTGGTGGTGGCTCGAAGTGTGTTTGTGAGCGCACTGTTCCTGATCCTGTCCTTTGTCGGTGTGACCGGCATCTACGTGCTGCTGGGAGCGCCGTTTCTGGCCGGCGTGCAGCTCTTGATCTATGTCGGAGCGGTTGCTGTTCTGATCATCTTTGCCGTGATGCTGACCCGCAACGTGATGTCCGAAGAAGCCCCATTTCTCAATCGACAGTGGGGCATCGGCGGATTTGTTGCGGTGACGTTGTTTGTATTGCTGGCACTGGTCGGCTTTCTGGCCAACTGGAACATATCATCGGCAGCACCCCCGCGAGACGCCGTTTCGGAGCTGGGCCAGGCGCTTTTGAGCACCTACGTTCTGCCTTTTGAAGTCGCATCGGTGGTCTTGCTCGTAGCTTTGATCGGTGCGATCGTGATTGCGCGAGAGGAGTAAAATGGCTGTTCCACTCTCCTGGTATCTGGCTCTGGCGGCTGCTTTGTTCTGTATCGGGCTGTTCGGCTGTCTGACACGCCGGAATGCCATTGGCATTCTGATGGGCGTCGAGTTGATGCTCAACGCAGTCAACGTGAATCTGGTAGCCTTCTGGCGCTACATCGCACCGCAGAATCTGTCGGGGCAGGTATTTGCCATTTTCGTCATCACCCTGGCGGCCGCAGAAGCAGCCGTCGGGCTGGCCCTGATTATTTCGATATATCGTAGTCACAATTCCGTCGATATGAACGAAGTCAACTTGCTGAAGTGGTGAGTTGGTAGAGATTGGAGACTGGAGATTGGAGAGTGGGTATTGAGCACCCCGCAACGGGGGAAGCAATCTCCAATCTCCGATCTCTAATCTCTAATCTCTGGAATGTGAGGCCTTCATGAGCGATCTCTTCTTCGATTTGGCCTGGTTGATTATCTTCTTCCCGGCTTTGGCGTTTGCGCTAATCGTATTGGTTACTCGCGACAACAAAAGACTAAGTTCCTCCATTGCTGTAGGCGGGATTTTCCTATCATGGGTGGTAGCCATGGGGGTGTTCTTCTCGGCTCTCTCCGTTGGCGGCCATCTGGCCGAGGAACCTTTTTACCGCTACTACGTGTGGTCGCCGGCCGGCAACACAGCCATCGAATTTGGCTGGATGATCGACCCTCTGTCGGCCGCGGCGGTCGCCTTTGTGACCACCGTCTGCCTGATGATCTTCATCTACTCCCAGGGGTACATGACCTTCCCGTCACACGAAGACCCGGAAGCGTACCCCGAGGCAGCAGCGGCGAATCTGGACCCGCGCTACAGTCGCTTCTTCGCCTTCATCTCCCTGTTCGCGACCGGAATGTTGGGCTTTGTGCTGTCCAGCAACCTGGTGGAGAGCCTGCTCTTCTGGGAGATCATGGGCGTGTGCTCCTATCTGCTGATCGGCTTCTACTTCAACAAACGGTATGCCGATCCGAACAAGATTGCGCCGGCCCAGGCGGGCATGAAGGCGTTCCTCACAACACGCGTCGGCGATGTGATGTTTTTGCTTGGCATCATCGCCTTGTATGTCTTCACGAACACCGTGAACTTCCGGCAGATTCTCGATGCATCCACTGTCGAGATGCTGGCCCACAAGATGGTGACTTTCGGACCGTTGGCGTTGTCGATTCCGGCGGCGACCATCATCGCGATTCTGCTGTTTGGCGGTTCCGTGGGCAAGAGCGCCCAGTTCCCGCTCCACGTCTGGCTGCCCGACGCCATGGAAGGCCCGACGCCGGTGTCGGCGCTGATCCACGCGGCTACCATGGTGGCCGCCGGCGTCTTCCTGGTCGCGCGGGCGTTCCCCATTTTTGACGCTGTGGAGCACGGGCCGGCGATGAACGTGGTGGCGTTCATCGGCGCTTTCACGGCGCTGTTTGCGGCGACCATCGCCGTCGCCCAGTTCGACATCAAGCGAGTCCTGGCCTACTCCACCATCTCGCAACTGGGCTACATGATCATGGCGCTGGGCGTTGGCGCTTATGTGGCCGGCATCTTCCACCTGATCACCCATGCTTTTTTCAAGGCGCTGCTGTTCCTGGGCTCCGGCTCGGTCATTCACGGCGTGGAGCATGGCATGCACGACAGCCATCACGGAGAGGAGGCCGGCCATACCTCCCAGTCCGTCGGCGGGTCCGACCCGCACGATCCGAATGACATGCGCAACATGGGCGGGCTGAGTGGGCGGATGCGCTGGACGTTCCTGACGTTCCTGGCCGGCACATTAGCCCTGACGGGCATCCCGCCCTTTGCCGGCTTCTTCAGCAAGGATGAGATCCTGGGCCATGCCTTCGAAGAGGGGGTTATCCACGGAAACGGCATGGCAACTTTCGCCTGGGTCTTCGGCACGGTGGCTGCATTCCTGACGGCGTTCTACATGGCGCGGCAAATCTTCATGGTGTTTAGTGGCAACCCCAGTACAGACGCTGCTGATCACGCGCCGGAGTCGCCTTTCGTGATGACCGGCCCATTGATGGTGTTGGCTTTCTTTGCTGTGATGCTCGGCTTTGTGGGTCTGCCGGAGAACATTTCGCCCTACGGCAACCCGTTCCACAGCTTCATTGGCGAGCAGTTCGCAGCCGGCAAGTTCAATCCCGTAGTGGCGTCCATATCTGTGGCAGTAGCAGCCGCCGGCTGGATTCTAGGCTGGCTGCTCTACGGCAGACAGCCGGCGGCAGCGCGCGAACGCGATCCGCTGCGCCGTCTTGGGCCGCTGTGGACTCTATTGAACCGCAAGTACTTCGTTGATGAACTGTATATGGCCACAGTTGTGCGTGCAACCGTTGCCTTCTCAACCCTGAACGGACTGATTGACCGGTATCTGGTTGACGGCATGGTCAACGGTGTCGGCTGGCTGACCAACCAATTCTCGGTGCTGAATGGGCTCTTCGACAACTACGTTGTGGACGGCATCGTCAACGGCATCGGCTTCGTTACCGAAGAGGGCGCCCGCGGCCTGCGCCTGATCCAGACGGGCCGCGTGCAGAACTACCTGCTGATCGCCTTCTTCAGTGTGCTGGTGTTAGTCGGCCTGTTCTTTGGACTCTAAAGATGGAGGAGTACTAATCTGATGTTTCCCATTCTCACAGCCATCACCTTCGTTCCAATGGTGGGAATGCTCATTGTGATGTTCCTTGACGATGATGAGCTGATCAAGCGCGTCTCACTGCTGGTGAGTCTGGTTCCCCTGCTCCTGTCGGCCTATCTCTGGATTGCTTATGCCGGCACAGCCGGCGGCATCCAGTTTGAGGAGCTAAGGACCTGGATCCCCTCGGTGGGGATTGCCTACCACATGGGAGTGGATGGTTTCAGCGTGCCCCTGATCTTCTTGACAACGCTGCTGACCACGATTTCCCTGGGCTATTCATACATGAACATCGACAACCGAGTAAAGGAGCATTTCGCCCTATTCCTGTTGCTGGAAACGGGCATGCTCGGGGTCTTTGTCAGCCTGGACCTCTTTCTGTTCTACGTGTTCTGGGAGATCGGCCTGGTTCCGATGTACTTCTTGATCGGCATTTGGGGCGGACCGCGCCGGGAATACGCAGCCATCAAGTTCTTCCTGTACACGTTGGCCGGCAGCGTATTCATGTTGCTAGCCATCATCGGCGTGGCCATCGACACGGGAACGTTCGACATCATACAGGTTGCTCAGTCTGGCCCATTCGCCGCGAGCACGCTGCTCCAGAGCCTAGCATTTCTGGGGTTCTTCTTGGGCTTCGCCATCAAGGTGCCGATGTGGCCATTCCACACCTGGCTGCCCGATGCCCACGTGGAGGCCCCGACAGCCGGTTCGATCATCCTGGCCGGCGTCCTCCTGAAGCTGGGCACCTACGGCTTCGTCCGCATCCTGATGCCCTTCTTCCCCGACGCGTTCCGAACGTTCGCCATCCCGATTGGGTTCCTGGCATTCACTAGCATCGTGTACGGCGCTTTCGTCGCCATGGCTCAGTGGGATTTCAAGAAGCTCATCGCCTACTCCTCTGTTAATCACATGGGATATGTGATCCTGGGGATCGCGGCGGCAATGGCAGCCTCCAACGCCAACCTGGACGCTCGCGCTATGGCCGTGAATGGCGCTGTACTGCAGATGTTCAACCATGGCATCATCACCGGCGCTTTGTTTATGCTCGTCGGTTTGATCTACGACTGGCGAACCCACGAGCGAGATTTTCGCGGTTTCGGCGGCATGTGGTCCATCACGCCGGTGTATGGATCGTTTCTCATGGTGGCCAGCTTTGCCAGCCTGGGCCTGCCGGGTTTGGCCGGCTTCGTCAGCGAATTCATGGTCTTCCGTGGAGCGCTAGCCGCCGGGGACGGGAACTTTGCTATGGGACTCATGACGGTCCTGTCTGTGCTGGGGATCGTCGTGACCGCAGCCTTCTTCCTGTGGAAAGTGATCCAAATGATTCTTCTGGGATCCGAGAATGAGCGCTGGAAGGGAGTTGCGGATCTGAACATGGCAGAAGTGCTTGCGCTGGCACCGCTGGTGTTCTTCATGGTATTCGTTGGTGTCTATCCGGCTCCCGTCGTAAATGTCATCAATGCGACAAGCAGGAGCATGTTAAT
>JBHHXF010000147.1:0-8023 GCA_046756905.1 Anaerolineae bacterium
CACGAGACGGGCATCGTGTCAACTCTGCACTTTGACAATCCATCATAAAGCAAGTAAACTATCACCGTGACTGATCCGCCTCTCAGCAGGGGGGACTGTGGAAGAACAACAACGAGCCCACGACTTACTGACAGCCATCCAGCACACGTTCAATGCCAGGCGTGGCGATGTGCGCGTGGTCCGCGCCCCACTGCGGATCTGCCCTCTCGGCGCCCACATTGATCACCAGTTGGGCCTGGTGACTGGGATGACCATTGATGCACCGATTCTCCTGGCCTACGTGCCCAATCCGACGCGGCAGGTGCGCATCCACAGCCTCAACTTCTCGCCAGAGGTGGCCTTTAGCATCGACGATGTACCTTCCAGGGGTGAGCCGTTGTGGGGCAACTACGTGCGCGGGGCTGTCCAGGCGCTGCAGCAGCGGTACATGCTGCACCAGGGCATGGACGGTGTCATTGCCGGCGAGATGCCTATCGGCGGCTTGAGCTCATCGGCGGCTGTGGGAGTGGCCTACCTGCTAGCCCTGGAGGACGTCAACGAACTGGATGTCTCGCCTATGGAGAACATCGAGTTCGACCGTTACATCGAGAATGAGTACATCGGCCTGAACAATGGCATCCTGGATCAGTCGGTCATTCTGCTCAGCGACCGCCGGCATCTGACCTTCATGGATTGTCAATCTGTGGATCACAGCCGGATCCCATCGCCTCTCGACTCCAATGACTTCGACATCCTGGTCGTCTACTCCGGGCTGAGTCGGTCCCTGGTCAGCACCGACTACAACCAACGCGTGTCCCAGTGCCAGACGGCGGCCGGCATGTTGCTGGAATGGGCCGGCCAGCTTGTGCCGCCCTCGCCTCGCCTGCGCATGGCGCCGCCAGAAATCTTCGGGGACTATGAACGCCGACTGCCTGAGCCTCTTGCGCGGCGTGCCCGACATTTCTTCAGCGAGATGAAGCGCGTCCGTCAAGGCGTCGCCGCCTGGGAAGCCGGCAACCTGGCGCAGTTCGGGCACCTCATGGCCGAGTCGGGTCACAGCTCGATTGTCAACTACGAATGTGGTTCGCCCCACCTGATCTCCCTCTACGACATTCTGAACAACTGCGCCGGCGTGTACGGCGCCCGATTCAGCGGGGCCGGCTTCCGGGGTTGCTGCATTGGCCTGTCGGACCCGAACCGGCGGGAGATGATCGCCGAGAGGATACATCGCGAGTATCCAACCCGCCATCCCGACGTGCAGGGACAGTACGGCATCTACTTATGCAAGCCGGATGGAGCGGCTGGACGGGTGTCACTCGCAGACTGAGGGGTCGTAACGTTGCAGGGCGTGATTCTGGCAGCCGGCAAGGGTTCGCGGTTGCATCCCATCACCACGAAGCGCTCCAAGGCGATGTTGCCCATTCTGGGTCAGCCCATCGTCGAACGGGTGATGGAAGGGCTGTGGGACAATGGCGTGGATAGCTTCATCCTGGTCGTCAGTCCCGAAGATGCTGATATTGTCAGCTACTTCGCCCACGAGTCCCCACTGGGGGAGCATGTGGTTTTTGTCGAGCAGCGCGAGCGGCTGGGGATGGCCCATGCGCTGCGACAGGCTGCCCCCCGCATTCGCGGTCCCTTTGTGTTGTCGGCCTGCGACAACCTGGTCTCCAGGGAGCATGTCGGTCAACTCATTTCCAGCCATTGGGCGGATCCAACACGTGAAGCCACCCTCAGTCTGATGCAGGTGCCACCTCAGTTGATCAGCCGCACGGGCATTGTCGCGCTGCGCGATGGCCAGGTAACGCAGATTGTGGAGAAGCCGGCGCCCGACGAAGCGCCTTCGGACGTGGCCAGCCTGCCCCTGTACGTCTTTGCACCGCGCATCCTGGGCTATCTACCCGAAGTGCCCCTGTCGCCCCGAGGCGAGTACGAACTACAGGGCGCGATTCAGATGCTGATTGACAGCGGGGGCAGGGTGTGTGGAATCGTCGCCGACAGCCGGCTGACCCTCACCGACGCTGATGACTTGCTGGCGATCAACAGCCACTACCTGTCGAACGGCGACCAGCGCCTACACCTGGCACCCTACACGGTGGGACCCAACACCCAGCTCATCACACCCCTGCGCATCGAGCCAGGCACCACCATCGGCGCTGACTGCGTCATCGGTCCGCGAGCGTACATCGAACGGGATTGCACTATCGGGTCGGGCGCCACCATTCGCGACGCTGTCGTGCTGCGGGGCGCTGTCGTCCCGATGGGGAGCACGATCGAGGGACAGGTTGTGTCATGACTTCGTGGCGGAGACGAGGCCAGACGGAAAAAGCCGCACACCGCTGCCCCCCCTCAGTCCCCCCCAAAGGGGGGGAAGCCTGTTCTCCCCCCTTTGGGGGGAGGTAGAGGGGGGAAAGGGCCGTCCGCACATCTTCATGGTGTGTTACTTTTACCGATTGGTCAGATAAGCCGTTGCCAAGGAGGTAAGCTTGACTGTCGAGACAACCACATCGCGCCGGCTGCACTACGCCTGGGTAATCCTTGTCGCTGCCGTTGCGACGGTGTTCGCCTCCCTGGGACTGGGCCGTTTTGGGTATACCATGATCCTTCCAAACATGCGGCAGGGGCTCCAGTTCAGCTACACCCAGATGGGAGCCCTGGCAACGGGAAACTTCGTGGGCTATCTGGTGTTTGCCCTCCTGGGCGGCTATCTGGCCAGCCGCTTCGGTCCCAGGGTGGTAATCGCCATTTCGCTGGTGTTCGCCGGCGCTGCCATGCTGCTCACCGGTCTGGCATCGGGCTTCGCAGTGGCGCTGATAGGGCGCACTCTCACCGGCCTCGGCAGCGGGGGCAGCAACGTCCCGGTCATGGGGCTGATCTCGGCCTGGTTTGGTCGTCGCTTGCGCGGGATGGCCGCCGGCATCGCCGTGGGCGGATCGGGGATTGGCCTGATGGCGACCGGCTGGCTGGTGCCGCGCATCATGGCGAGTTCCCCGGAATCGGGCTGGCGCATCAGTTGGTACGTACTGGGCGGAATCGTCGTGCTGTTCGGCGTGGCAGCCTGGCTGATCTTGCGCGACCGGCCGGCAGCGATGGGGCTTCGCGCCATCGGCGACGACGGGCCGGTCCAGGCCGGCTCATCCGACCCCGAACCGGAGCACCCCCCGCTCCGAAAGATGTACACGTCGCCTTTGCTGATCCAACTGGGGCTGATCTACGCAGCGTTCGGGTTTTCGTACATCATCTACGCCACGTTTTTCGCGGCGTATCTGACTGAAGAGCGGGGCCTATCGGGGAGCCAGGCGGGGGCTATGTGGTCCCTGGTGGGCGTTCTGGCCATCTTTTGCGGCTTCGTGTGGGGCGCTCTGTCCGATCGGATTGGCCGGCGTGCGGGCCTGGCGTTGGTGTTTGCCCTGGAGGGGGTGGCCATCCTGTTGCTGGCCCTCTGGACGGCGCCGGTTGGTTACACGGTTTCTGCCTTTCTGTTCGGCTTCTCCGCATTCGCAATCCCCGCGATCATGGCGGCGGCGTGCGGTGACTTCGTGGGTCCCCGGATGGCCCCCGCTGCCCTGGGCGCTATCACGCTGGTCTTCGGCATCGGTCAGAGCATCGGCCCCAGCGTAGGCGGCTGGCTGGCGGATCAGAGCGGCTCGTTCGCCACCGCCTTTGTTGTGGCGGCCGTGGCGGCCTTCCTTGGATCGGCCGGCGCGGTGGCGCTGCGTCAGCAGGAGGTGTGGCTGTGAGCCCTGAATCTCAACCGGACTTCGACCCCAACGCGTTGCCCTCAACCCTGCCCGAATGCTGTCTCAAGGTGCTGGTACGGCCCGGCTGGTACGACGCCGCGCTGCTGCGGGCCGTTCGGATAAAGCCGGCCAACCTGTTCGTGCGGGCTATCAGCAGCCCTCGGGTGGCCGGCATGGAGATCGCTGCTACCACTATCGGCCACACCATCTACTTCCGAGACCCGGCCTACTTCGACCCCCATTCGCCGGACGGCCTGGCGCTCCTGGCCCACGAGATCCGCCACATCGAGCAATACAGGGAACAGGGCGGCGTCGTTCGGTTCTCCATCCACTACGTTCTGGAGTACCTGCGCGGAGGCTACGGCACGGAGATCTCCACCGAGGCCGAAGCGTACGAACTGGGCAGCACCGTCCAGGCCCATTTGGAGGCAGAGTTCGCCTACAACGCCGGCCAGGTTCTGTGCGAGATAACGCCGGCGGGCCACACCCCCAACCCTGCTTACAGTCTTCTCAGTCCCTACCCCGCTTTGCCCCGCCGCGTGTGACAGTGAACAGTCATCAGTGATCAGTCATCAGTGACAGGGTTATGCGGTCAAACCTTTGAGACCCAGAATCACCGCTGAGCACGCGGAGAACGCAGAAATCTTCCACTTGTCTCTGCGATCTCTGTGCTCTCGGCGGTAAGTCTAGCCGCCACCACGTAAGTTCTGTCACTGATTACTGCTTACTGATCACTGATGACTGTTCACTGTTTACTGATCACTGTACCTCACTGCGTACGACTTGCCCCGATACCCGTTGTCGAGTAGAATATATAACTATCTCGCTTACAAAATTTGGTAAGGGGCTGCCAACGTGGTGGCATAGGCATGGGAGGAGAAAAAGATGAAGCGAGTTATGCTGTGGGGTGTCTTGATCGTATTCGTGCTTTTTTCTGCTCACCTCGGTCAGCCTGTGGGTGTGGCAACAGGGGGGCCGGCGGGACCTGGATTGCTGGCGTTTAATCGATCGGCCGTCATCCGTGCACCCAAGGTCGACTTCGCACGCGTAGCAGACCTAGATGGCGATGGAGACCTGGACATCCTGGCTGTTGAGTCTTTGGAAGAGGACATCCACTGGTGGGAGAACACTCAGGGGGACGGAACCGCATTTACAGAACATACTGTCGAGACCAACTCGCATGACGTTACGATCGTCAGCCCTGGGGACATCGATGGCGATGGGGATATAGACTTCTTCGGATTAGCCCCCGAGCGCAACAAGATTCGTTTGTGGATGAATGATGGGAGTGGGGAGTTCACACACGATCCTAATTCCGACTTCGGGGTTTTGGGCGTCAGCTACGTAGAAGCGACCGACGTGAACAACGACGGATACGTCGATTTCCTGGCCGTAGACGAACAAGCCAGGGATATCCTCTGGTATGAGAACAATGGTCAGCCGACGGCCATGAATTTCGAACGCCATGTTGTGACGCGCAACTCGGCTGGATTCGGGGCTGTGAGTCGCCTCGACGCTGTCGATTTTGACCAGGACGGGCTCGTCGATTTTGCGGCTTCTAACCGGGGAGCTGGCCGCATCACGTGGTGGCGGCATCGGGTAGACATCGACGGAAAACACAACTTCGAGGATGAGACCGAGATTCCGTACGGCTATCGCGAGCAGGCGATTCTCGGGGTCGCTGGCGCAGACTTCGATGGCGATTCGGACATTGACATTCTCGCGCTGCGGGGCGGTACTGACGACAACTTGAAGTATCGCGTCTTCTTGTGGGAGAACCAGGGGGCCGAGACGTTCAGTTCAACCCTCGAATCCATGGGGGATAACCCCGGCAACCTGAGATGGCCCTCGTTGGATTCAGGGGACATCAACGGTGATGGGGCGGTTGACTTTGTAGTCTCCGAATGGGATGGCGAGCTCTGCTGGTACGGAAACCCCGACATTCCTGCGCAGCCCAGTGCCACGGCGACAACCACGCCAACCATGCCGCCCACACCCATGCTCACGCCGACCGGCACCTCTACCCCCGTAGTGACGTCAACTGCCACGGCAACGGTCACGCCCGGCGTCACGACCACGCCGGCTTCTGAGCAGCCCAACAAGAACTATCTACCCCTCGTTCGCCGCAGTCCGTAGTATCTGGCGATTGAGGGGGACTTGCTCCAGGAAGCTTTGCCGCAGTGCAGGGTCACTGATTCGAGCGGCCTTATCGCGTACGATCTGACGGGCTCGCTGGAGCGCCTGCCAGGCATCTGAGTGGCCGGCCGACCGAAGCACCTGGAAGTGATTGAAGTACACCTCTTCCTCGGCGCCTTCGATGGTACCGATCCCTTCTAGTTGTTCAACGGCCCAGGACGAGGCCTCGATCGCCTCGTCCACCTCGCCTCGGGCCAGGAATCCCAGGGCTAAGCAGGAATGCGCGACTACCTGGTAGTGATTGATTTCGGCTAGCTGGGCAGTGCTAATGGCTGCACGTGCATGTTTGATCGCCCTGTCCAAATCCCCTGACTGTCTTCGCTGATGGTACGTCAGAGCCAGGGAGTTATGGCAGGCCGCGACCAGGAACTGCATTTCGAGTTCCTGTGCGAGATTGAGTGTTGCCTCCAGGTGAGATAGGGCATCGTCATAAAGACCCAGGATCCGACAGAAATCACCCAGGCTGTGCAGCGCGAAAGTCTCACCCTGCTGGTCCTGGATGGCTCGACTAATCCTTATCGCTTCCTGAACCAGGTCTATGGCCTGCTCGTAGTCCCCCAGATAGGCGGTGATCACTCCAAGGTTGGTGAGGTTCTTGAGTTCCCGGAATTTGCTGCCAATCGCTTGCGCGAGAGCCAGAGCCTCTCGACTACTGCGTAGCGCCTCGCTATAGTCACCTGTACAGGCATAGACGATGCCGATGTTGTCAAGCGCCCAGGCCTGCTCCCACTTACTGTCGATCTTGCGGCTGATGTCCAATCCTTCCTGAAGGTAGCGAAGCGCCTCTTCCCACTCCCCCAATTCAGAACGAAGTGTCCCGATCTGGATCAAGACTTCAGCTCGTTGCTGGATCACACCAGCGGCATCAAATAGCTCGGCTGCTGCTTGAAAGTGCTCAAACGCAGTATCGTAGTTGCTAGTTTCTTGCTCTGCCCTGCCCAGGGTGCGTCGAGCTTCGCCCTCACCCAGCCGGTCTTCAGCCGACTTCGCGAGTAAAAGCGCCTCCGAAGCTGTTCTTACGGCCTGGTCGTAGTCGCTGATGGCCCAGAAGTAGTGGGATTGCCGGTTATAGACCTCGGCCTGTTGCTGTTTGCCCAACTGGCCGGCCAACACCAACATCTGCTCCAGATCAGTCGCCTGCTCGTCCCGTTTGCCGAGCCGGTCATACACCCCCTCGCGCCGGCCCAGCACGTCGAACCGCATCTGCTGCAACTCCGCGAGCCTGTCGGCAGTCGCTTCATCTTGCATCTCATCGAGGATCACCAGCGCCTGGCTGTAGTAATCTGCGGCCTCCTGGTTGGCGAAGGCGTACCGGGCCTGGTCGCCGGCCTTCATCAGGTAGGGTAGAGCCCGCTCCTCCAGGTTGGCCTCCAGGAAGTGGTAGCTCAGCGGCACGGCAATGTCAGTCGCCCGCTCTGCGTACAGATCCTCCAGCGCCGAGCCCACGTCTTCGTGCAGCAGTGAGCGGTCGATGTCCCCCAGGGCCTGGTAGAGGTGCGTTTGAAACAGAATGTGGCGGAAGGCAAAGAGATACAGGCGCTGCCGCCCCAGCCGCTCGACGCCCCGCTCCGTCACCAAATGGTGCTGTCGGTCCAGTTCCCGCGACAGCCGGCGGACCACTTCGCGCTCGTCTAGGCGCTGAACCTGAGCGACGACCTGGGCGATGAATTCATCCCCCTCCACGGCGGCGATGGTGAGCATCTCCTGGGCGTCGGGGTCCAGCCGGCCAATCCGCTCCTCGACAATGCCTTCGACTCGTGGGGGCAGGGCATCGAAAGTGACAGATTGGGTAAGCCGCCAGCCGGTGTCGGCGTCGTGGACCAGCCAGCCGCGCTCCTCCAGGTCGCGCAGCAATTCGACCACGAAGAGAGGATGACCGTCGGTGCGCTCGGCGATCAGGTGGAGGAAATCGTCGCCGAGAGCATGGGGGCTGTAGGCCCGGTCGACGTAGGCCGACACAAACTCGTAGGCGCCACCTTCCGCGTCGGGCCCCGCTGGTTCGCGGTCCAGATCGACACGCACGTTGCCAAAGTAGCGGGTCAGCTCAGCGGCCACCGGCTCCAATGGATGCCGGCCCACTTGTCCTGAGGCTCCTCCTGAGCTTGACGAAG
>JBHHXF010000148.1:0-7990 GCA_046756905.1 Anaerolineae bacterium
TACGAGGTTCCCATCATTCCTTACTACCGAAGATGCCGGACGGTCGCACGAGCAGCACCAGGGCCATGATGAGCACGGTTGACGCGCGAGCGATGGCCGGCGAAAAACGTACCTGCTCCACCATTCCAGGCAGTTGGAGTCCGCTGACCACGAAGTGGTCGCCAAAAGCCCGCGCCAATCCCACCAGAATCGCTCCCAGAGCTGCTCCGGGAAAGCTCCCCAACCCTCCGATGACCACCACGATGAATCCCTGGAGCAGGAACTCCAGGCCCATACCCGGATTCAAGCCCAGGAACGGCGTCACAACCACCCCGCCCAATGCTGCCAGCCCCGATCCCAGCGCGAACACCAGAGTGAAAACACGCCGTACGTTGATTCCCAACGCCTCCACCATCTCGCTGTTCTCGACGCCGGCCCGAATCGTCATCCCCAGGCGTGATCGGCGCAACAGGGTCGCTACGACGACAAACACCAGCACGCCGACGCCGATGATGAACAGGCGATAGGTCGGGAAAGCGCGTCCCAGCATGTTGACCGAGGCGCAGTGCTCGCCAAGCCACGCCAGCAGGTTGTCCGACCGGCAATTGCCACCGAAGTAGCTCGGTCTTGCGAGCGGTGGATAGGCGGCCGTTCCCCAGACTGTCTTAACAAACTCGGTCCCCACAAATACCAGGCCCAGCGTCAACAGCACCTGGTAGATCGGTCGTTCGTACAACGGGCGGATGAGCGCCCACTCGGTGAAGCCGCCAATCAGCGCCCCGATGCCCGTGCCAACGATCAACGCCAGCAAGAAGCGCAGATCGACGCTCATGTTGAGGACAAAAGACTCGCCGGGGGTCCGCGCAACCAACAGCACCAGCCCCAGCACGGCCAGACCAAAGGCCGATCCCAGACTGCGGCGCATCGGCCGCCGGTTCACGCCGGCCTGGACACTACGAGCGAGCGTTGGGCTAACGACGAGGCCGGCCACGAACAGGAGGGCCATCCGCCAGAGAAGGCGACCCGCCGGTTCCTGAGCCTCGGCCGTGGGGATGGAGCCGCCAGCTACGGTTGGGCCGAAGGCGACCAGCCTGTCCAGGTTGTAGCTGCGGAAGGCCAGCGTGGTCACCGCAGCGGCAGCCAGCAGCAACAGCCAGGGCAATGTCCGTCGCACGCGGGCCGGCATCTCCCTCTGCCAGAGGGGGGGGCCAAGTAGCGGCGCCAGGGCCATGCCGGCGCCCAGGGCCAGGAACAGCGGAGTTGTGTTGAAAATCAGGCGTGGGTTGGCGAACACGGTCCAGCCGACGTACGCGCCCAGCATGAAGAAGATGCCGTGAGCGAAGTTGAGCACATCCATCAGCCCGAAAATCAGGGACAGGCCGGCGGCCACCAGGAAGAACAGCGCCCCCAGCGTCAGGCCCGAGAGCAAAATGGATACCCACACCTTGGGCTCCAGGTCTCGGATCAGAAACCCGATGACCA
Organism: Anaerolineae bacterium; assembly: GCA_046756905.1. GTDB lineage: Bacteria > Chloroflexota > Anaerolineae > Epilineales > JAANWY01 > JBHHTZ01. The sequence goes on from JBHHXF010000148.1 coordinate 1,462, forward strand.
GAAGCGTTGCTGCCAGCGTTACTACGGCCGCTTGATTGCGCTCCCAGAAGTCCCGCATCACTGCTCCGAAAACAGATGGCTAGATGGCTGGGTGGCTGGGTGGCTGGATGATGCTGCGTGAGCCAACCAGCCATCCAGCCATCTAGCCATCTCATCCTGAAGAGTGTCTCGCTCGAGCATATTGGCTTCTCACGCCGCTCCCAGGTAATGCTGAATCGTGTCTGGATCATTCACCAGGTCAGCCATGTCACCCTGAAGCACTGACCGGCCGTCGTCGATGATGTAGTAACGTTCCGCCAATTGACTCGCCATCAGAAAGTTCTGCTCTACCAGCAGCACCGTCGTCTCCTGACGCAGTTGCCGGATGGCTGCCATCACTTGTTCGATGAGGACCGGGGCCAGACCCTCGCTGGGCTCATCAATGAGCAGCAATCGGTTGTCCGGTACGAGAGCGCGAGCAATGGCCAGCATCTGCTGCTGGCCGCCGGAGAGGTGGCCGGCCGGCAGCTTGATCAGGCGCTGAAGGTCAGGGAACAACTCGAAGATGAAGCCGGCCTTGCGAGCCAAGTCGCCTTTTTGCCGCTCGGCCAGCCTCAAGTTTTCCTCCACGGTCAGGTGGGTAAAGATCGCCCGATGCTCCGGCACGAAGCCGATACCCATTGACACGATCTCGTAGGTCGGCCGGCCCTGAATCTGCTGGCCGTCGAAGATCACCTGACCCGAGGAGGGCGGCGTCAGGCCCAGGATGCTGCGCAGGGTGGTGGTCTTGCCGGCCCCGTTCCGACCGAGGAGCACGGTGATGCTCCCCGCCGGCACCTCCAGCGACACTCCCTCCAGGATGTGGAACTGACCGATGAAGGTGTGGATGTCTTCGACGCTCAGGAGCGGTGGAGGCGCTGTGGCTGTCATGTTTCACTTTGCAGGCGAGGAGCCAGAGGAGCCGAGGTCGTAGAGCTGACCCAGGTACGCCTGCTGGACCGCCTCGTTCGCTGCGATCTCCTTGGGCGTTCCCTCTGCCAGTACCCGCCCCTGGTGCATGACGGTGATGTAGTCGGAGACGTTCATGACAACGTGCATGTTGTGCTCCACCAGCAGGATGGTCTTGCTGCCCAAATTGCCCTTCGACGGGCCCTTCGACATACTCAGGACGGGGCTCAGGACACCGCGGATGTCCTCAATGACCTCCATCAGGGCCGGCACCTGTTCCGAGGCCATGCCGGCGGTCGGTTCATCCAGAAGCAGCAGTTGCGGGTCGGGAGCCAGCAAGATGGCGAGTTCCAGCTTACGCTTGTCACCGTGGGGTAAGGCGTTGGCCGGCACGGATTCCTTCCCATCCAGACCAACCTGCGCGATGACATGCAACGCCCGATCTACGTAGTCGCGGAGTTGAAGATAGTGACGAAACAGCTTGAAGTTGTCGCCACCCCGCGCCTGGGCTGCCAGGCGCACATTCTCCAGCACGGTGAGGTTGGGGAAGATGTTGGTGATCTGAAACGATCGCCCGATACCGAGGTGAGCGGTGCGATGTAGGGGCAAGCGGGTGACATCGCGACCTTGAAACACGACTCGACCGCGGGTTGGGCGGAGGTTGCCGCTGAGCAGGTTAAACAGGGTGGTCTTGCCGGCGCCGTTCGGCCCGATAATCGAGTGCAACGCCCCCTCCCGCACCTGCATCGTGACCCCATCGACGGCTTTGAGGCCACCGAAGTGTTTGGATAGATCGTGGGTTTCGAGAATAGCCTGGGCAGCCAAGTTGCACTCCGCAAATTTGCTACCGGACACTTTTCGTCCAGCGCCGGCCGAGTAGGAGCCCTTCGACAAGCTCAGGATGAACTCCGCGACGTATCGAGGCCAAGCGGGTTGCCTGCAAAGCCGCTCGCTTGATTTCGATACGCTACGCTACCCTTCAACAGGCTCAGGACGGCGCTCAATCGGCGCTCGCTTCCTGGAATTTGGATACGCCTGTGCCAAAAGTGTCCGGTAGAGAATCCGCAAATAGGTGCCGGTCACTTGCAAAGTGACCGGCACCTTGAAACTTGCGACGTTACGGGCAGCGGTCTGCGTACTCGCCGGCAAGCATGCAGGGCGACGCTGTCTCTTCCGGTCCGAACTCCTTGATGAGCTTGAAGAACTTGAAGTCGGGATCGTCCACATTAGTCAATTCGACCAGATACATGGGCTGTAGGGCTACGTGATCGTAGTCGCGGATGATGTACTTGCCCTTGGGTCCATCGAACTCCATACCTTCCAGCACCGGAATCAGAGCATCGGCGCTGGTGTCTCCACCCGTCTTCTCCAGCGCTGCCACCACCAGTTGGGCGGCCGCAAAACCGCCGGCGGTAAACAGGTCCGGTGGAGAGCCGTACTCGTCCTGATGCCGCTTGACGAGCCAGTCATTGACATCGTTGTTGGGCAGCGTGTAGTGGTAAACACTCACGCCAACCGAGCCGATGGCATTGGTGTAACCCGCCGCCAGGGTCTGGTTGTCGCCCATACCTGTGGCAACAGTCATCTCATCGAAGACGCCCAGTTCCTGCATCTGTTGGAACAGGGGCACGAAGCCGGCGCCGGCCCAGGTCACAATGAGCACGTCCGCCTTGGCATCCAAGACCTGGTTGAGGTAAGGGGTGAAATCCGTGGTCTCCAGCGGGATAAAAACGGTTCCCGACTGCTCGGCCGTATCGTTGATGACGAATTTACCTCCCAGTGCCTTCACACTGTTATAGAAGCCGGCGGCCGAGCCATAACCAAAGGCGTAGTCCGGCGCGATCTGAACGAAGGTCTCACCGATATCCGTCAGATACGACGTCATGGTCAGCGCATCCTGGACGCTGTTTCGGCTCGTGCGGAAGGTGTAGGGGTTGAAGTTGCCACCTGTAATGGCCGGGCTCGCGGCCGGCTCAGCGATGAGGATCACCTCGTTTTCCTTAACAACTTCCGCAACAGCCATGGTCGCGCCAGAACTCACGGTGCCCACCAGGATCCGGGCGTCTTCGGCCTCGATGAGTTCGCGGGCCTGGGTGACAGCCGTCTCGGGGTCACTCCCGTTATCTTTGACGCTGATCTGAAGGGGATGGTCGGCCACCGCCATGGAGCCATCGGTGGCGTACTCCAATCCCAGGCGGAAGCCACGTTCCTGCATCGGCCCGTAGATGGCCAGGGCGCCTGACTGGTCGGTCATCAGTCCAATCGTGATCGGCTCGCCGCTGGGCGCTGGTGGCGCTTCGGTCGCCGTCGGCTGGGGCGGTGTGGTCGGCGCGGGCGCCTGCGTGGGCTGTGCTGCCGGCTGCCCACCGCACGCGGCCAGCAAGGCCAGAACGGTCAACAGCGACAGCAGAATGAGCAGTTTCTTCATTGTTCCTCCTCCTTGTGGGTTGTCGTTGAACCGGTTTGTTGTCGATCTGGCGAATGAATTCGCGGCAACCTCTGCGAAGTCCGCCTGCGCGGACTAAATGCCAGTCGCCGAAGGGCGACCCTTCGACAGGCTCAGGACGCCGCTTCGCAATGGTAGGCGCGGTTTCAACCGCCGGCTTGCCGGCGATCTATCCCATTGCGGATGAAAGCCATCATAGTTTCAATGACCTCGTCTGGTGGACTCTTGCCCTCCCAAAGCACCCAGCGCATGCCCAGGAAGTCGCCTATCCCCATGAGACAGTACGCCAGACTTTCTGGATCAAGGCGTCGGATCTGCCCCTCGTCCATCGCCTGGGCCAGGCCCTGGACATACCCCTCAGCCAAACGCTGATAGTACCAGCGGAAGAGTTCCTCATCCACGAACTCCGATTGGCGCACGATCTTGTAAAGGCTCTTGTGTCTATGGGCGAAGGTGAAAAAGGTGCGAAAACCAACCTGCTCTACCTCTATGCGATCGGGAATGCCGGCTACAGCCTCGGCCAGTTCCCGACGCAGGCGACGGCCCAGCTCCTTGACCAACTCGACGAAGGCAGCCTTTTTGTCGGGGAAGTAGTTGTAGAAAGTCCCCTGGGCAACGCCGGCCCGCTGGGTAATTTCTACGATGGAAGCACGATCGTATCCCTTTTCACCGAAGACTTCTTCGGCGGCTTGCAGGAGCTTCTGACGGGTCTGTTGGCCACGCGGGGTGCTCGGTCGGGTCACGGGTTGGTCTCACAAGAAAGTTGACAGGTGATTCACCTTTCAGCTTAGAACATTGTACCATGATCATCACCTTTTGTCAAGAGCAAATCCGCTAGCGCTCATGTCGCGCCGTGCGCACGTACCCCCGCGAGACCCAACGGGTTTCTTCCACAGTGATGAAGGCTTCGGGGTCAGTGCGTCGGACCAGGGCGCACACCTCATCGACGTCCTTGCGCCGGACCACGGTCTTCACCGTGCCGATGAGGCCCTTCGCCCCATGGCCCCAGCCTTCAGTAGCTCCGTAGCCGGCTTCACGAATCACATCGGCGATGGCGTCCGCCCGCTCCACCGACACCACCCGCACCGTGGCGTGGCCGAGGGCCAGGCGTCCCTCTATCCACATGCCCAGCAGTGTCCCGACAAAGAACCCGATACAGTAGCCAAAAACATTCCACAGGTTAGAGAGGTTCTGCACCACCTGGCCGATGGCCAAAACATATACCAGAACCTCAAAGAACCCGATAGTGGCCGAGCGCAGCTTGTAGCCGCGTGTCATGAGCAACACCCGAATGGTAGCCAGTGTCACCCCGATCACGCGGAGCAGAAAGATGACAAAAGCCGCTGTTGCGACGTCAACTGCCAGCAAGTTTACTCCTTTCGCTTAGTACTACACCGAGATGTAACTACCCAGCCACCCTTGCGAAGGTTTCGAATAGCCTTGCCAATAGAGCGAGTCTCGGCTTGCGAGGACACTGCCGGTCCAGAATCTACTCGTGAACCTTCGCAAGGGTTCATATGCCTGGGTAGTTACACCGAGATTTCTGCTGTGAGATACTGAGAAAGACCCGCTTGGGCCCCCTTCGTAGTCATCCTGAGCCTGTCGAAGGATGGCGGCTTGGCGAGGCCGCACCCTTCGACAGGCTCAGGATGCTCGTTGGTTCAAAGTCTCGTTGTAGTGTTAGGACCCTTCTACAACTGTTGCGATACCCTGGCCGACGCCGATGCACATGGTGGCCAGGCCGTAGCTGCTTCCGCGCCGGCGCATCTCGTGCAGCAGCGTGACCAGGATGCGCGCCCCGGAACAGCCGACCGGATGCCCCAGCGCGACAGCCCCGCCATTCACATTGGTGATGGCCGGGTCCATGCCCAGCTCGTCCATCACCGCCAGCGACTGAATGGCGAAGGCCTCGTTGAGCTCGATCAGGTCGATGTCGTCCAGGGTGAGGCCGGCCCGCTCCAGCGCCTTGCGGGTGGCCGGCACCGGCCCCATGCCCATGATGGCCGGGTCAACGCCGGCCACCGCCATGGAGACCACACGCACCATCGGCTGGAACCCCAGCGCCTCCGCCTTCTCGGCCGACATGACCAGCATGGCTGCCGCGCCGTCGTTGATGCCGCTAGAATTGCCGGCTGTGACCGTTCCCCCCTCGCGGAAGGCCGGGCGGAGTCTTGCCAATTTCTCCATCGACGAGTTCGGCCGCGGATGCTCATCCGTGTCCACGATCACCGGATCGCCTTTGCGCTGCGGCACTTCGACCGGCACAATCTCGTCGCGAAAGCGCCCGGACTCGATGGCCGCCACAGCCCGCCGATGGCTCTCCAGCGAGAACTCGTCCTGACGTTCGCGGGAGATGTTGGCAACCCGCTCGCGGATGTTCTCGGCCGTCTCGCCCAGGCCGTAGGGGTGATGCCGCTCCCGCATCTTCGGGTTGACGAAGCGCCAGCCCAGCGTGGTATCGAAGACCTCGCGGTGGCCGCGCTGGAAGGCGAATTCCGGCTTGCTCATGGCCCACGGCGCGCGGGTCATGCTCTCCACACCGCCGGCGATGAACACGTCACCGTCTCCCAGGCGGATAGCGCGAGCGGCGTAGTGCAGCGCATCCATGCCAGAGCCGCACAGCCGGTTCAGGGTGACGCCGGCCACCTCCACCGGCAGATCGGCCAGCAGCGCGGCCATCCGCGCCACGTTGCGGTTGTCCTCGCCGGCCTGGTTGATGCAGCCGAAAGCCACATCCTCGATCTCATACGGGTCGATGCCCGTTCGATCCAGCAACGCCCGAATCACGTGCGCTGCCAGATCGTCGGGACGGACAAACCTCAGCGCGCCGCCGTGCCGTCCGATGGGCGTCCGCACGGCATCCACAATCACCACATCATGAAGCATTCTCGTCACTCCCATATTGATAGAATCCCTGGCCCGTCGCGACCCCCAACTGGCCGGCCAACACTTTCTGGCGCAGCAGGGGCGCCGGGCGATACCGATCCTCACGATAAACACGTTGCAGTCCATCGATGACCGCCAGGACTGCGTCCAACCCAATCAGGTCCCCCCACCGCAGGGGACCGCGCGGGAAGTTCATCCCCAGGCGCATGGCAGTATCGATGGCCTCGGCCTCAGCCACGCCCTCCCCCAGGGCAAAGGCGGCTTCGTTGA
>JBHHXF010000149.1:0-7935 GCA_046756905.1 Anaerolineae bacterium
GATGAAACAAAGCATACGGTCACGTATCGGCACACTCAGCCGTGTAACAATGGTCAGTGCGCTGTTGGTCGCTGGGCTAGTTATCGTAGCGTCACGCCTGCCAGTCGACCGGCCCTCTGTCTCACGCTTCTCTACTGCTCCTGTGCCGACTTCTCCCATCCATTCGGAAGAGCAGCCGGCGGCCGATGCCACGCAGAGGGCCGCTGTTGCGCCTTCGACGCCTTTTCCAACACCACAGCCGGCAACCGCTGTGCTGTCTACACCGACATTGACTGAGACCCCTCCTCCCACCACCGAGCCTGCACCCGATGTATCCAGACGTATAGGCATTCTGGCCGGCCACTGGGGCTATGACAGTGGCGCTGTCTGCGGCGACGGACTGAAGGAGGTGGATATCACAATCGACATCGCGAGTCGGGTAGCGACGCAACTCCGTTCGTTAGGCTACGAAGTGGACATTCTGAAGGAGCACGACCCCGACAAGCCTGCGCCTCCACTTCAGAATTACCTGGCTGCTGTGCTCGTCTCCCTGCACGTTGATTCATGTCTCCCCGGCGCATCAGGTTTCAAGGTGTCACGCTGGAGGTTCAGTCGCATGCCCGAGACAGAGGACCGACTGACTCAGTGCCTTTATGAGGAATACAGCGCCGCCACAGGTCTCACTCACCACGACAGCAGCATTACCATCGATATGTGGAATTACTACGCCTTCCGCGAAATCGGCGAGCCTACACCAGGAGCCATCATCGAAATGGGGTTTATGACCGGCGACCGTTGGCTTCTCGTCCAACAGCCTGAAATTGCCGCGCAGGGTATCGTCAACGGGATCCTCTGTTTCCTCCGAGGCTCAGGCGTAAACTAGCGGGAAAACAGCCGTCCCCAGATGAAAACGACTAGGGGCGCGCCGGCAAATCACAAGACTGTGATGGGTTGGCGCTGTGCTCGCCGGCGGCGAATTCCCAACCACGTCAGTGCCAGAGTCCCGATCGCGGCCGCCTCAACTAATGTCAGAACGACAATCAGCAACGAGGCGTCGAACCAGAACTTCTCAGGAAAGACCTGGATGAGAGTATCTGTACCTGGGAACATCCAGGTTTCCCCCGCAAAGAAGATGCGGTGGAATCGAACGAAGAAGAAGCGGAAAGCGAATGCCGCTATGATTCCTATTACCCCGATGATGGCAACGGTCAAAGCTGAACCCGCGGCCAGCGCTCTGGCAGCGCTCTGGCTGCGGTCCGACCAAACAAGATAGACTGTGCCCAACAGGATGATAAGTCCCGCTGCAAGGAAGAGAATGGATGTCTGGCGCACCAGCACGCGCACGTCTGAAAGATGGCGTATTTCGCGCTGGTTGTACACGGGCCGGCCATTGTCAAATGTCAGATCAGAGATCAGATGCACATCGCCGGCCCCCTTGACGTACGCAAGGCTGGTATCAACAATCGACTGCCGACGTTCGACCGGCACCAGCGTGGGGTCGGGGAAGTCCGGCTTGTTGTACTCCCAACGCGCAAAGCTCGACGTCATCAGGATTCGAACGTTGGTCAGGGCCAGGAATATGGGCAGAAGCAGAACAATGAGAAGTTGTAGCAGAAAACGCATGGTGAGGTTCCTTGGAAGCCGTTGATGGAACGACTGAAGTCGTTACTACGATCGTTGCTGGCTTCTCAGTCGTGAGTTCAGGCGGTCATCTCCAGCGGCCACTGCACCGGATGTCCTGCCTGGCGGATTGGCAGCGGTAACGGGCAGGCCTTTCCCTCGACGACCTCTTTGTCAATAACACAGTATTGCGGTACTCCATAGCCGGGCAAGGATGGGATCATATACATTACGTCAAGCAGTGCGCCCTCAATGATAGTTCGCAAGCCACGGGCGCCCGTCTTGTGCTCCATTGCTCTCTCGGCCGCCGCTTCCAAAGCCTCATCGGTGAAGACAAGCTCCACCCCATCAAGTTCTAATAGCTTCTGGAATTGTCTAACCACCGCGTTCTTGGGTTCAACCAGGATCCGCATCATCATTTCCTTGTCGAGTGGATCAACACTGGTGATCACAGACAGCCGGCCAATGAACTCGGGGATCAGACCGTAGGCCAGCAGATCGTCTGCGGCTGTTCGCGCCAGCAGCCGGCCCACACCCCACTCTTCCCGAGGCCCCTCGCTGCTGCTCCAGAAGCCCATGGGCGGCCGCTCGACCACGCGCTTTTCGACAATCTTCCCCAGCCCCTCGAATGCTCCACCGCAGATGAATAGAATGTTGGTCGTGTTGAGCTGGATGAAGTCCTGATGAGGATGTTTGCGGCCGCCCTGGGGCGGTACATTGGCGATCGTGCCCTCGATAATCTTCAGCAGGGCCTGTTGCACCCCCTCACCGGAGACGTCGCGCGTGATGGACGGGTTATCGCCGCTCTTGCGCGCCGTCTTGTCGATCTCGTCGATGTAGATGATGCCCTTCTCCGCCCGCTCCAGGTCGCCATCGGCTGCCTGGATGAGGCGGAGCAGGATGTTCTCCACGTCCTCGCCGACGTAGCCGGCCTCCGTCAGCGCTGTGGCGTCGGCAATCGTAAATGGGACGTCCAGAATTTTGGCGAGGGTCTGAGCCAACAGTGTTTTGCCACAGCCGGTGGGGCCGATGAGCAAGATATTGCTCTTCTGAAGCTCGACGTCATCCGTCTCGGTCAGACCAGCGTTAATCCGCTTATAGTGGTTGTACACCGCGACAGACAGCACCTTCTTGGCGCGGTCCTGGCCGATGACATACTCGTTGAGGCGATCGTAAATCTCTTGCGGGGTTGGGACACGAGACGGGGCAAATTCCCCGGAGGCAGCCGGAGATATCTCATCTTCCAGAATCTCCATGCACAGGTCCACACATTCGTCACAGATGTAGACTGAGTCCGGTCCCGCAATAAGCCGGCTAACTTCGCTCTGTTTCCGCTTGCAGAATGAACAACTCTGCATGATGCGATCACCTCTGTCCATCAGTTCCGATGGCAATCTCTTCAGGGGATGGCCCGGTGGGTATCGCTATTTTCCCAGGCAGAACGTCGTCAATCATGCCGTATTCAACCGCACCCTCGGGCGTCAGAAATCTGTCCCGCTCGAAGTCGTCGGAGATTCGCTCCACCGTTTGGCCGGTGTGATGGGCCAGGATGTAGTGGATTTTGGCGTTCATGCGCAGAAGCTCGCGGGCAGCGATTTCCACATCCTGGGCGTAGCCCTGGCTCCCGCCACCAGCCGGGTGCATGTGGATGGTGGCGTTGGGCAGCGCAAAGCGCTTACCTTCGGTCCCGCCGGCCAGCAGCACTGTGGCCATGCTGGCAGTCGCCCCCACTGCGATGGTTGACACGGGGGCGTTGATGACCTGCATTGTGTCGTAGATGGCGAGGCCGGCGTGCACCATACCACCGGGCGAGTTGACATAGAATTGGATGTCCTGCTCCGGGTTCTCACGGTCCAGGTATAACATCTGAGCCACAATCAGATTAGCGATCTGATTATCGATGGGCGTCCCCAGGAAAATGATTCGCTCCTTCAGCAGCAACGAGAAGATGTCGTACGCTCGCTCACCCCGCCCGGTGCTCTCGATTACCATTGGGATCAACGCCTGTGGTTCCATTCCAAATACCTCGTTTCTCAATCCGTCAGTTTTCACTATCAATCTTTGTTCTATCCGACTCGGCGGTGGCTGCACCAGTTTCCTCGGAACTTTGATCAGTCTGGTCTACACCCGCATCACGAGTGGCAATCGCGACTAGGCGTTTGAGGGCCTTACGGGCCAGCAATCGGGAGTGGAGCGACCGGCGTGACTCTTCAGTCGAAAGCGAGGCGCGCGCCTCTGCCGCCTGCGCGCCATACATCTCCGCGATAGTCTCGATCTCTTCGTTAATCTCGTCATCGCTGACTGTGATGCCCTCGCGCTCGACCACTTCGCCGAGTACGCTCCCGCGCTTGAGCCGGCGTTCGGCATCGGCCCGCTGCTGGTCCCGCAGTTGGTCCTGAGTCAAACCCTGCATCAGCAGGTAGTTGTCCAGTGTCAATCCCTGGTTGCTCAGGCGAGTTTCGAGATCGGCGATCAGATCGTCGATCTCGTCTTCCACGGCCGCAGCCGGATATTCGACTGTCGCCAGGTCGACAACTTGTGCCAGCACCGTCTCGGTCAGTTCGTTGTCGGCCTCAATCTGAGCGCGCGACAAGAGCACCTCGCGCGTTCGGTCTCGGAGTTCCTCCAGCGTGTCGAACTCGCCAACAGTTTGCGCCAGTTCATCATCGAGCTCCGGCAGCTCGCGCTCCTTCACGTCGTGTAGATGCACGGTAAAGTCCCCGGACTTGGCGGCCAGCTCCTCGTCGGCGTAGTCATCCGGGTATGTCAGGGTAAACTGACGTCTATCACCCGGTTGGACTCCTATAAGTTGATCGGAGAAACCTTGGGGAACGCCGGTAAGTCCATCGGGGGATAGCACGAAGCTGACATTGTCGCGGTCGTATATTGCTTCGCCGTCCACCTCGATCGTGAGATCGACGATCACCTGATCATCCAACTCTGCACCCCGGTCCACCGGCACAAGTTGAGCGTTCTCCTCCTGGTACTCGCGCAGGACAGCACCGATTTCTTCTTCGGTCACTTCGACGACAGGTGGATCCGCCTGAATCTGATAGTAGTCTCCGAGGGTCGCCGCCGGCATGAGGGGGATAGTAGCCGTTAGCGTTAGTGGATCATAACTGGCGATTTCCAGTGGACGCAACTCGTAGGGTTGGATGCCGGCCTCTGCAACAGCCTCTTCGTAAACCTCAGGACCGATCTCCTCCAAAGCATCTTGCAGCAGTCGGTCTTGGCCTACGCGTTGGGCAATGACAGCGAAGGGGGCTTTCCCGGGGCGAAAACCTCGTATCTTGATCTCGCGAGCATACCGGCGGGCAACTATACGCATGGCGCGTTCTATACGCCCCTCATCGACCTCGATTACTAGCTCGACCTCACGGTTGCCCAGCTCTCGCGTCTTAACGTTCACATACCACTCCTGTTTCTCATGAGATGTCCAAACCGATTATAGCACAGATTACCTGGAATACGAAAGGGTCAGTAGCTCTACGTGAAGAAGAGGTCGAGAATGAAAGCACACATTCGCGACCTCTTACATCACCAGTTATTGGTGGGGAAGGGGAGACTCGAACTCCCACGGGTTGCCCCACATGATCCTAAATCATGCGCGTCTGCCAATTCCGCCACTTCCCCGAAGTGAAAGCAAGCTGTAGTGAGAAGGATTATAGCCAGCCGCCGACATCATGTCAAACAAAGGCGCCCATGATCCCATTATGCGCGCGGATTCAATGAGTCGCGGCTCACAAATCACTTTGTTTGTGCCCTCGAAATATAGTATAATCCGTACGTGCCTGGAGATGACATCCGTTCATCGAATCTGGAAAGGATAGACATATGATACCATCCCTCGGAATACCTGAGTTGGTGGTCTTACTGGTTATCATCCTCATCATTTTCGGCGTGGGACGCTTGCCGGAAGTTGGCGGTGCGCTGGGCAAGAGCATCCGCGAGTTCCGGCAAGCCAGCACAGGAGAGGACGAGGCCGGAGAGGCCAAGGCCGAGAAGCAATCCGAAGACAAATCTTAATTTGCAAGGGCGATATGTAGGGGTGAGGCATGTCGGATTGGTGGTTCAAATACCAGTGAACCAGCTCTCCGACATGCCTCGCCCCTACCCGCCTTGTCCTACCAACAACTCCTCTGGATCCCTGCCGGCCAGGTTGACGAGGACCTGACGCAAATCGGCCGGCAGTGGCGCGATGAACTCGTGTGCCTCGCCCGAGGGCAACGTGAGCGCCAGCTTCCACGCGTGAAGAAATTGTCGGTCAATGCTAAGGCGTTGCCGGCGGTAGCCGTACACGCCATCACCCACCACCGGATGATCGATGGCTGCCAAATGCACGCGGATCTGGTGCGTCCGTCCCGTGATCGGCTGGGCAGAGATCAGCGAGTAGTCATTCAGGTACTCGATGAGATAATAGACTGTCTGCGCCGGGCGCCCACCCCGCTGCACCACAGACATGCGCTGGCGGTGGTATGGGTGGCGTCCAATGGGCGCGTCAATCACCCCATTCGGCGGTTGCAGCCGGCCCTCGACCAGCGCCACATACGTTTTCTGAACCCCCCGCTCCTTGAATTGACGCTGCAGAAATTGGCGAGCTGCTTCGTGCTTCGCTACAAGAATCAGGCCAGATGTCTGTTTGTCCAAGCGATGCACGATGCCGGGCCTACGAGATGGCTCCTCTTCCCCTTCGGCCAATCCTGCAAGCTCAGGGAAACGAGCTAGCAGTGCGTTGGCCAACGTGTCCGCTTTATGCCCCGGTGCGGGATGCACAACCATGCCGGCCGGCTTGTTAACCGCTGCAACATCATCATCCTCGTAGATTACGTGCAGCGGCATCGGCTGCGGAATTAGTTCCACATCTTCCTCGAGCGATACGTGGGCAACGACCACATCACCGGGTGTTAGTCGATAGCTAGGCCTCACCAACGCTCCCCGCACCGTCACCCGACCTTCCTTGATCATCTCCTGAATCCGGACTCGGGAGCGATCGGGAATTACAGCCGCCAAAAACTTGTCGATGCGCTGGCCGGCATCCTCTTCGTCGATTGTCCGTTCGACAACGCGATCGTCTGTCATGAATCCACACCAAAAACAATCACCGAGACAGTATTGTCTCGGTGATCCACTTCCCTGACCCACATTCGAGAGAGCACTGCTGGATATTGCACACTCGGAATACGCAGTACGCAATACGCAATACGTTTAATAGTAACGCGCCGGCATGACCTCGCCACATTCCTTCAGGTCCACGTCTATTTCCCTGTCCGTTCCTCCACCGGAATCTGATGATCCCTGGTCGCCCTCGTCCGGTTCCTGCATCAAGAAGAAGGCCAGAATTCCCACACCGCTGACAATGGCCATATCCGCCAGGTTGAATACCGGCCAAATCTTAAAGTCGATGAAATCAATGACATAGCCATACTGAAGTCGATCGGCCAGGTTCCCCAGCGCACCACCGAGCTGCAGTCCCAGACTCACGCGAACGAACCAGTTGTCAGACGGCAGGTACCGGTAGTAAAGCAAAATGGCGACAACCACGACGACAGCAATCACTGCAAACAGGCTGCCCTGGTCCGGGAACAGGCCGAAGGCGGCTCCTGGATTGATTACATGCGTCACTGTGAGAAACCTATCAAGCTGAGGCAAAGGGCTCCAGGATTCTCCCAGCGACAGACGGGTCAACACCAGGTACTTGCTGGTCTGATCTGCTCCGAAGATCAGGAGCGCCAGCAATGCAAGTAACAGACTACTACGGATAGATTCTCGCAATGATACAGCCAACCTTATACCCGTGCATTGTTGGATTGGGCAAGAGAATACAGGATCATACGACCTCCCCAACAATTCTAATGTATTCATCGACTGCCAGCAAGTTGACCTGATCTGGCATCAGTACTTCGGTAGCTCGAAACCACGGCTCTTCTTTTCGGCGCACTTTATGCAAAGATCAGTAAAAGGCAATGCCTGCAAGCGCTCTTCATCAATCCACACACCACAGATGCGGCACCGCCCATAAGTGCCATCATCCAGAGCTTTGAGAGCGTCCTTGACCACTGTCAGGGTAGTGGCCAGCGTGTTGCGCAGCGTGAAAGCCAGCGCCTGATCGTAGACGGCCGAAGCATCATCCGCCTGGTGCTGATCGATGCCGGCATTCACGCCACCGATGTAGTCGATGACCTCCTGATCTCCGACCGCGACACCTTGCTCCATCCACTTCTTGGCCTGAGTCAACACCTCTCTCGCCTCATCCAAAAGCTTTTGGTCGTATGGAGATTTATCCTCTTTTGCCATCTGTGTTACACTCCTTCGTTCGTCCGCTCGTTACTACTCAGC
>JBHHXF010000150.1:0-7930 GCA_046756905.1 Anaerolineae bacterium
GGGGGTCCCTTTCGTTGTGGGAACTGATGCCTGGCTACAGCCACGGACTGGCTACCGCTGACGTCACCAGGCCACCCGGTCTGCTCAAGAACATTGTATCATGGAAAACGCAATTCGCCAAATGATTCGCACACGACTCCACAACCTTCAACCTTCCAATTCAGTAGAAGACATATGACGAAGAAAACGCGAGTTCTGATCACTGACGACGAGTCCATCATACGCATGGGGCTGCGCGTGATGTTGCGCGACCTGGGGTATGAGGTAGCCGGCCTTGCCCGCGACGGCGTCGAGGCGCTGGACATGGCGCGCGAGAAACGGCCCGACCTGGCCATCCTGGACATCAAGATGCCGCGCATGGATGGCCTGGAGGCAGCCGAGGCTATCAGTCGGGAGCGCCCTATCCCCATCATCATCCTCACCGCTTTCAGCGATCGTGAATTCGTGGAACGCGCCAAATCGACCGCCGTTCACGCGTATCTGACCAAGCCGCTCCAAGAGAACAGACTGATGCCGGCCATCGAGCTGGCACAGGCACGTTTCCTGGAACAACAGGCGCTGGCGGAGGAAGTTCAAGGACTGGAGGAAGCGCTGGAAGCTCGTGACCTTCTGGATCAGGCTAAGCAACTCCTCATGGACCGGTTCGGCATCGGAGAGGCTGATGCGTTTCAGCGCATTCATAGTCAGGCGCGCGGCCGCCGGCGCTCCATGCGTTCGGTGGCCCAGGAAATCATCAACCAACAATGAACTCCGGCCATCGACCCCACCACCAGGCACTGCGGGAGCAGTTGAGCGATGACGAAGCAGCCAGCTTGCTGACACCCGTTGGGTTCACCGACCGGCCGGCAGCTCATCACAGCCTGAGGCGTATTGCTGTCGATCCCGAGGTACAGCCGGCGCTGGCTGAATGCCTGCCTCACCTCTTGACGGCTCTGTCCAACGCAGCGAGTCCCGACCGCGTGCTGGTTAACTTCGAGCGCTTCACGCGCAGCGTCATCGACGCCCCCACGCTGTTCCGCTACCTGGCCGGCAATCCACGCGCGGTCGAAATGCTAGTAACGCTCTTCGCCGGCAGCCAGTTCCTCACCGAGATTCTGCTGCGCAACCCGGAATACTTCGAACGACTAATGGAGCGCAAGGGCCTGGCGCAGTCGAAGAGCGTGGAACAGCTCTGCGCGGAGGCTGAGGCAGTAGCAGCCCCGTTTGCAGCCCCCGACGGCCAGTTGGACGCCCTGAGACGCTTCCAGCGCTGGGAACTGCTGCGGATCGGAGCGTGCGGCTTTTTCAGCTTGTGGGATATGCCGGCAGCGACCATGCAGCTATCCCACCTAGCTGACAGCCTTGTGCACATCTGCCTCACCATCGCTGCCAGGCAGTTGGGTACCGGAACAGACGGGTTTGCGGTGATCGCCCTGGGTAAGCTGGGCGGCGAGGAACTCAACTACAGCTCCGACATAGATCTGCTGTTCATCGCTTCGTCGAATGTCTCGGCTCACCAGAGGCTGGGCCAGCGGTTGATCGACACCCTGGCACGCGTGACGGCCGAGGGGTTCCTGTATCGCGTGGACATGCGCCTGCGACCGTGGGGGCGGACCGGCGCACTGGTCTCGTCGTTGGATGGACATATCAACTACCTACGTGAGCACGCGCGCCTGTGGGAGAAACAGGCCCTCCTCAAAGCGCGGGGGATTGCCGGCCACGCCGCCACCGCAGCAGAATTCCTCCGCCAGGCGGAGCCTCTGATCTTCGAGGAGAAGGCTGAGGCAGTGCGCAAGAACGTACAGGAGATGAAGCAGCGTACCGAAGCGCATCTGCGCCGGCATGGACGCGACTGGGGAGAAGTCAAACTGGGCGCCGGCTCGATCCGTGATGTCGAATTTGTGACGCAATATCTGCAACTTGCACACGGAGCAGCTCACCCCGAAATTCACCGGCGCAAGACGCTCGACGCGCTAGCCCAGTTATTCACGGCTGGGTTTCTTTCCATGGACGAATACCGCGTGCTGGCGGATGGCTACACATTCCTGCGCACAGTTGAGCATCATTTGCAATTGATGCACTATCGACAGACCTCCAGATTGCCGGACGACAACATGGAACTTACACACTTTGCGCGCCGGCTGGGTTTCCAGGGTAACGACGCCGGCGCGCAATTCCTCGCGCGTTATCAACAGCACTGCCAGGCCATTCGCACAGTATACAACTGGCATCTAGGGAGCAACAACGTGGAAACATCTGCTGACCCCCAGACCCAAGCCCGGGGCATCCGCCGACACGTAGCGCGTATGGATCCATCGTACGCAACAACCTTCAGCGATGTCGAGATCAAGCGCCATGCCGAGTTAGTGGCGCGTCTCGACCATCACAACTTGGTTGAAGTTGATGCTATGCCCTTGGGCGATGGGAGCTGGCGCATCACCGTCGTCGGTTACGATTACCTTGGTGAACTCTCGCTGATCTGCGGCTTGCTGTTTGTTTATGGATTCAGCATCCTTGATGGGCACGTCTTTACCTACGAACCGCCGGCCTATAATCCGCCTGCAAAGCCCCACCATCGTCGCCGTTCAAGAATTAGACGACGCCAGACGCTCAGGACGATGGACCAACCATCACAGCGGAAAATTGTGGATGTTTTAACTGTTCAGTCAGTGCAGGGAGAATCTCCTGAAGATGTGTGGTCGCGCTATCGCGACGATCTGAGTGCCTTGTTGCGCCGGCTGCAACAAGGGAACCAACGAAAAGCGCAGGGCGAACTGGCCAAGCGCGTCGCGATCACCCTGCGGGAGACGGCAGATGCGGCCATGACCCTCTATCCGATAGATGTTGAAATCGACAACACAGCTTCCGACCGGTATACAGTCCTTCACATCGGAGCTCCCGACACTGTCGGGTTCCTTTACGAATTCACAAACGCACTGGCCCTCAACGGGGTCCACATTGCCCTCGTGACGATCGACTCAGTGGAGGGACACGTCCATGATATGCTCTACGTCACGGATGCGCATGGGAGGAAGATCACTGCTCCCGACAAGGAGCGCGAATTACGCGCCGCCGCAGTCCTGGTCAAACATTTCACCCATCTTCTCCCGCGTTCCCCTAACCCGGAGTCGGCTCTCATACATTTCCGGGAGTTCTTGGGACAATTGTTCATGCGCCCTGATTGGCCCGACGAACTGGCTTCGCTGGAACACCCAGAGGTACTGGGCGCCCTGGCGCGGCTCCTCGGCGTCAGCGACTTCTTATGGGACGATTTCCTGCGAATGCAGCATGCAAATTTGTTCCCTGTCGTGCGCGATGTAGACACATTGGCTACTGCTAAGTCTTATGATCAACTCCAGACCGAACTAAGTGCGGCCTTGCAGGCCGTAACCGATAGCGCAGCGAGTCGGGATACACTCAATGCATTCAAGGATCGCGAGATGTTTCGCATTGACATGCGGCACATTTTGGGACACACCACGGAGTTTGGACAGTTTTCAGAGGAACTAACTGAGCTCACGGAGGTTGTCATACACGCTGCCTATCGCTTATGCAACGAGGAGCTGCGCGCTGAGTTTGGCGTGCCGTGTCTGGAGGACGGCAGCCCTTCCCCGCTGAGCGTCTGTGCGTTGGGTAAATTCGGCGGACGCGAGCTCGGATTCGCCTCGGACATCGAGTTGATGTTTGTCTATGCCGGCAACGGTGAAACCTCGGGGCCTCGTGTCATCACTACGGCTGAATACTTTGAAAAGCTGGTACAGGAGATCCTCAGCGCGATCCGGGCCAAGCGGGAGGGCATCTTCGAGGTGGACTTGCGCCTGCGGCCTTACGGCAGCGCCGGCAGCATGGCAGTTTCGCTTGCGGCCTTCCGCCGCTACTTCGCCCCCGACGGGCCGGCATGGGACTATGAGCGGCAGGCGCTGGTCAAGTTGCGTCCGGTGGCTGGAGAGCTCGCGTTTGGAGAGCAGGTAGTGGTCGCGCGGGACGCGTGCGTTTACAGCGGCCAGCCGTTCGATGTCGCTGCCATGCGCGCCATGCGCGAGCGGCAGATGCGACACCTTGTCATGGGCGGCACGATCAACGCGAAGTATAGCCCCGGCGGTCTGGTGGATGCTGAATACATCGTGCAGGGCTTGCAGATAACGCATGGGCCTCAGGATCACAATTTGCGTTTGACAAACACGCCTGACGCGATAGCGGCACTAGCGGCCGCCGGCATCCTGCCACAAGATGACTTCACGCGGCTTCATCAGGCGTACGCCTTTCTGCGACAGTTGATCGACGCACTCCGCATGGTGCGCGGCAATGCCAAAGACCTGACGGTTCCGCCGGCGGACAGCGAGGAGTTCGCGTTCCTGGCCCGCCGGCTGGGCTACGGCAGCGACGTCGCACAGCTACAAGACGACCTGACGCGCCATACCACCCAGGTACAAGAACTCAGCGTGCGGTTGTTGGGCTGATTTGAGTTTGACACAAAGATCGAAATCCTGTATAATTTGTTTTTGTGGGTTAGCGGAAGTTGCAGCCTGTGTTTCGTCTAATAGCACAGCTAGGACATGATTGTCCGGGAGGAAATCGGCTTTGCCGACGATCAATCAGTTGGTCCGAAAAGGACGAAAGAAGCAAAAGAAGAAGAGTAAGGCGCCTGCCCTGCGCTATATCTACAACGCGCAAAAGGGCAAGATTAGCGAGACCTCGGGCGCCCCGCAAAAGCGGGGCGTATGTACGAAGGTGGGTACCACCACGCCAAAGAAGCCGAACTCGGCGCTGCGGAAAATAGCGCGTGTTCGACTGACAAATGGCATGGAGGTCACAGCGTACATCCCTGGCGAAGGACATCGTCTCCAGGAACACTCGACGGTACTCATTCGTGGGGGGCGTGTGAAGGATCTCCCTGGCGTTCGCTACCATGTCATCCGTGGGGCTCTAGACTCGACCGGGGTTGAAGGTCGGTACCGCGGACGATCAAAGTATGGTGCTAAAAAGCCCAAGTAGCTGAGGGCGGCGTTTCTGTGCCGGGGAGCATGGGAGCCGGGGAGAAAGACAGATCACTTGTTGCAGGTCATCCTTCACCTCTGCGCCCAATTATCCTGGCTCAAATAACGTCGCTTGGCATGCGAAAATAGAGCGATCCCCCTGGGGGTGGGCGTCTTAATTTACGTCTTTTGTTTCGGCTAGTTTGATTCTGGCGACGGTCGCCCAAACTCAGAGGGATTGTTTTTGCGTTGACACCACATAGATCCGTTTTGAGGAGAGAGGAATGCCTAGACGCGGACGGGCTCCCCGAAGGGAGATAGTGCCTGATCCAAGATATGAAAGTGTTAGGGTGGCACGCTTCATCAACAAACTGATGACACGGGGCAAAAAGAGCGTGGCGGAGCGAATCTTCTACGGGGCCATGGACCTTATCGAAGAGCGCGCGCAAAAGAATCCAATGGAGGTTTTTGAGGAGGCTCTGCAGAACGCAACGCCACTGCTTGAGGTGAAGCCACGACGCGTGGGCGGTTCGACCTATCAGATCCCTATCGAAATCCGCCCGGAGCGGCGCGAGAGTCTCGCCATGCGCTGGTTGATTCAGACAGCGCGCAACCGGGCCGGCAAGTCCATGGCCGAGAAGCTAGCCAATGAACTGATGGATGCCGCCAATGACGCAGGCGTGACGATTAAGCGCAAGGATGACACCCATCGCATGGCGGAAGCCAACAGGGCATTTGCACACTATCGCTGGTAGCTGAGAAACCAGGTTTCTGAGTAGATGGCCACGTTTCATACGGAAAGAAATCGTATCAGGTCTAATGCTAGGCAAGTAGCCGAAGAAACCAGGTTTTTATCATGGGACAATGACTAGAGCATATCCGTTGGACAGAACCCGCAACATCGGGATTATAGCCCACATCGATGCGGGCAAGACGACAACGACAGAGCGTATCCTCTACTACACCGGCAAGACGTACAAGATCGGTGAAGTCCACGAGGGAACGGCGGTCATGGACTGGATGGTCCAGGAGCGGGAGCGTGGCATCACCATAACGGCTGCTGCCACTACGTGCTTCTGGCAGGACCACCAGATCAATATCATTGACACGCCGGGCCACATCGACTTTACGGTAGAGGTACAGCGGAGCCTGCGCGTTCTGGATGGCGGTGTCGTGGTTTTTGATGCGGTGGCTGGTGTCGAGCCGCAGTCGGAGACGGTGTGGCGCCAGGCTGATCGTTTTGATGTTCCACGGATATGTTTTGTGAACAAGATGGATCGTGTTGGCGCCAGTTTTTGGCGGACCATTGACATGATCCGCGAACGGCTGAACGCAACACCGGTGGCGATCCAAATGCCTATTGGGACAGAGGAGAAATTTCGGGGCATCGTGGACTTGTTCGTGCCGGAGGCCATCATCTATCTGGATGAGGAAGGACTCGATCAACAGGTGCGTGCGGTGCCAGATGATCTGCTGGACGAGGTCGCGGCGCATCGCGAAGAGCTTATCGAGCGCATTGCCGAGACGGATGAGAAGTTGACCCTTAAGTACCTCCAGGGTGAAGAGTTCTCCGCCGATGAACTGCGTGAGGGGCTGCGTCGCGCCACGATCAAAGGTCATCTGGTTCCGGTGCTGTGTGGGAGCGCGTTGAAGAACAAAGGTGTGCAGCCTCTGTTGGATGCGGTTGTGGATTACTTGCCGTCGCCGCTGGAGGTCCCGCCCATTGAGGGCGTGAATCCAGATACCGGCGAGGCCGAGACCCGGCCGGTGGATGAGGAGGCGCCGTTCTCGGCGCTCGCGTTCAAGATTGTGACCGACCCCTATGTTGGCCGGCTGGCGTATATACGCGTGTACTCTGGCATGGTCTCCACGGGCACGCGCGTGAGAAACGTTACCCAGGATAAGAAAGAGCGAATTGGGCGTTTGCTGCGTATGCACGCCAACCATCGTGAGGAGCTGGACGCCGTCTACACCGGGGACATAGCAGCCGTTGTAGGGCCAAAGAACACATCCACGGGTGATACACTGGCCGATCCTGACCATGCGATTCTATTGGAGTCGATAACCTTCCCTGATCCGGTCATTTCGGTGGCAGTAGAACCCCGGACCAAGGTTGACCAGGAAAAACTGAGCGGCGCGCTTCGCAAGCTGTCTGAGGAGGACCCCACGTTCCAGGTTCGCACAGACGAAGAAACGGGTCAGACGCTGATTTCGGGCATGGGTGAGTTGCATCTGGAGGTTCTTGTCGACCGGATGATGCGCGAGTTCAAGGTGTGGGCGAACGTCGGCAAGCCGCAGGTAGCCTACCGCGAAACGATTACCCGGCCCGCGAGGGCGGAAGGCCGCTTCGTTCGACAGACCGGCGGCCGCGGACAGTATGGGCATACCATTGTTGAGATCGAACCCAACGAACCTGGCAGAGGGTTTGAGTTCGAAAATGCGATTGTTGGGGGCGCAATCCCGAAGGAGTTTATTCCGGCTGCTAAGCGTGGTATGCAAGAGGCGATGGAGAGTGGGGTCCTGGCCGGCTATCCAGTCGTGGATATCAAGGCGCGCCTGGTCGATGGCTCGTATCACGAGGTGGACTCCAGCGAGATTGCGTTCAAGATCGCCGGCTCCATGGCCTTGCAGGAGGGAATCAGGCGGGGAAAGCCGGTCCTGCTTGAACCGGTGATGGAGCTGGAAGTGGTAGTGCCGGATGACTATACTGGCGATGTGATCGGGAACTTGAACGCCCGGCGGGCTCAGATCGAAGGTATGGAATCCAGGGGACAGGGTTTTCAGGTGATTAAGGCCTCAGTCCCGCTGGGTGAGATGTTTGGCTACGCGACAGACCTACGATCTATGACACAGGGTCGCGGCACGTTCACCATGGAGTTTTCGCACTACGAACAGGTACCAGAGAGATTATCTCAGCAAGTGATTGCCAGAGGCGGAAACTAACCAATTGTCAATTGTCAATTGTCAATTGTCAA
>JBHHXF010000151.1:0-7928 GCA_046756905.1 Anaerolineae bacterium
TGATCACTGGTTACTGGACACTGAGTTTGGGAAAGAATAGTGGTTGACCGAAGGTGGCTACACCGAACTCAGCGATTCTTGCCTGTACGGGAGCCGACGTAAGCCATTCGACGAAAGTTATTGCCAGATCATAATTGACCCCGAAGTGCGTTTCTGGGTTGATGGGCATGACACTGTACGGATTGTAGAGTCCCGGGTCCGGGTTGTTCGCAATGCTGTCGCCCCCGACGAGAATCGTCAGATCGGGGAGGCGGTTGCGCATCGACAGGAAAGTGCTCCGGTCGGAAAGGGTGTAGGCGTGTTGCTCGTTGGCGAAGACCAATGTATCGCCCATGCCCTGGCCCAGTGAGTTGTACCACCCATTGTCGGGACCGGGTTCCAGCCCTGTACCGGTCCAGATTTCTCTCTCCCTCGTGTGTGTTCCGGATTCGTCGCCTCGGGAGGCGAAGAGTGCGCCGGCATCGGTAATCTTTTTGAAGGCCTCAGCCGCTGTCTGGGAACCACGGATGCCGGCCCGGTCTTCGGGCGGCCCCACAATGACGAAATCGTTGTACATCACGTCGTAACGGGCCGGTGCGTGTCCATCGCTGACGAACTGCTCTTCCCGCGCGCGGTCATGGACCAGCACCACGTCGGCGTCGCCGTTAGCGCCAATGGCCAGAGCCTGACCCGTGCCGACAGCCACCACATCCACCCGGACGCCGAATTCCGCCTCAAACTGCGGAAGGATTGCATTGAGCAGGCCCGAGTCGTAGGTGCTGGTGGTGGTAGCCAGTCGGAGAACATGCTTGTCAGCCGGCCTTGATGATGGAGAAACGCAACCAACAGCCTGCAAAAGGATGACAAGCCCAGTTGCGAGCATGGTCCGTGCGCGTTCTATCATTTTCGATGCGCGTCATTGCGAGCAGTCTGGTGCTTTCCCAGGCTGCGAAGCAATCTCCTAGGTGTGTAGGAGATTGCTTCGGCGGAAAAGCGCCGCCTCGCAATGACAGGCTGAGTAGTTGCCTTCATGCGATGTATGAAGTTGTATGATTTATCTGCACACAAGATATATCTGTTGCGCTGAATTGTCAAGTGAAGGCACGGGGAAGATCGGCGGCACCAATCACTTCAACACCATCGGTAGGTGCAAGAACCAAAGGCGCACTGCCTCTGATGGTGGACTCTCGTTGCCGGAGCTGTCGTAGGCGCTGACAGCCATGTAGGTGGTGCGCCGTGGCGGCACCGACGACATGTGCAAGGTCTTCAAGCTGCCAGCGCCCACACCTGGTCCCGGCCGACGCCTGGGCAGGCGGAAGCTGGTCAGATTTGTGACGTCTTGGCTACCAGGGTAGATGCCCGGTTCGGGTCCATAGTGTACCCGGTAGCCTACCACATCTGCTTCTTCGCTGGCCGGCCAACTCAGATCGATGGTGTTGCTCGTCAGGGTGGCCGAGGGCGTGCCGGGAGCCACCGGTGGCGTGGAGTCCACAACCTTGACCGTGCCGGCACTGTAGGCCACGACTGGCAGGTTCTTGCCGTCATCGATCCGACCGTAGACGTAGTAAGTGCCACTGCCAACTTCGGATGTGTCCCAGGCGTAACTGCTGTCCCCTTCGCTCAGGCAACAGGCGATTAGCCGGCCATCGCGACCCGATCCGTCGCGATCGTAGTATAGCGAGACGGCGGCATCATCGTCGGGGTCACTGGCTGTCCAGCGGATGGAGTACGTTCCGCTGTTGTCTGGTTGCTCCTCGGCGGCGCTGGGGCTGGTCATCGTTATCGTCGGTGGGTCATTCCGACAGTAGCGTGCCTGTGCATCACGCTCGTTGGCGCCGGCCGTCGCCCGGCTCGTCTGCTCGCAGCGTTCCAGATTGGTGGTAGCGGTCAGGATTCCCGTTGAGGAGATGAAGAAGCGCGCTGTGACCGAACCTGGCTCGACCAGATTCTGGGGCAGCGCCAGGTCCAGGCTGGCGCCGGCCCACACGCCATACGTCTGCTGAGTGCACTGGTCGCCGGTGCATTCCAGACAAAACTCGCCCAATTCGCCGTCGGCGGTCGCTGTTATGTCCTGCTGGGGAATTCCGGGCCAACCCTCGGGCCAGCCCTCTGGGGTCAAGGAGCCGGCTGGAATGGTACACGTAAGCGACGCGCTGCCGGTGGCGCCATACACATCCTGGCCCTCAGGCCATACGTGAAGCGAGGCCGGCCCTTCACACACCGGCCCCGTCAGAGTCGCGGATCCGGCCATGCCCCAGCTCTGGTCGAGGGTCATAGTCGCCTGGACACTCCGGTTATTGAACATGTCCAGGGTTCCTTCGAATGAGACGTCGTACGGCTCCTCAAGATCGATCCACAGGGTTCCCTCCCCGGTCACTGCGGGACCGGATTCGTCAGGAGTCTGGAGTTCGCTCTTAATGGTGGCGCTGACTTCTACGGTGGGCTCTGGCTCGAAGACCATTTCCCCTTCCATACTGGTCAACAGGAAGCCGGACTGGCCGATGGGAACGCCCTCCTCCCAGATGCCAGCAAACTGGACGCATTGCGGATCCAAACTGGGCCAGTCCAGGATGAACCGGACGTGGATGCCTTCGCTTCCCTCCTCGGTCTGGATGTTTGGCAGGAATACCTCACCTTCGCCTTCCAGTCGTTTGGTGCCGTCCTCATTTTCACAGATGCATGCACTGGTGGGGTAGATGATTAAGGTATCGGTGATCTGTATAGGCGGTAACTGGTCGGCCGGTATGGGAGTGCAGTCCTCGTCAACGCATACAGCATCGCAAGAGCCATCGGCAACGGCTGTGCGTGGGGAGCCAGGTGTCAAGTTGGCCGGTCCTTGCGAGCGGTAGGTGCCCCCGCTGCCGGTCTGCGAAGCGAGTGGCAGTTCCTGCGCTCCACGTGCTTGCCCAACAGCCAGCCCCGCCAGAGATGCTGCGAGAAAAAAGGCTGCTAACACGAAAACAAGAAGCGGCCGGGTGATATTCGCTGACGTCATCGCTCTCCTCCAGGTGTGTGTGGATAGTCCCAGGTCTAATGGTGAGGTAAAACCGCTCTGACAGTGCCCCATGATGTGCGAAGAAAGGCACGGAAAAGTGGTTGCGACAATTCTATCACACTGTCGACCGGTGGTATGCGACCAATCGTGAAATATGCCTGAATTCTGTCGGGCGTCACGCGTTGGCCGCTAATGTGGCAAGGGTTCCGAGCTACGCCGGCCGGCCGGCGGGACATGCTCCGGGCCGACGATTCTGTGGATTGCGTTGACTAGCTCGTTCAGGTCCAGAGGTTTTGTGAGGAAATCTGCTGCCCCCAGTGCCATCACCTGGCCAATGCTACTCTTGTAGGCATCGACGCCGGTCATTATGATTACAGGGATGCTGCGGGCGGTGTTGCGCGATTTCAGGTTTCGGAGTACATCGAAGCCGTCCAAGGCCGGCATCACCAAATCCAGCAACACCAGGGCCGGTGTTTCTGCTGCGATCTTGTCCAGCGCCTCGCCGCCATCCTGAGCAGTTATTGTTGGGAAACCGTGGCGTCTTAGGGTTCGGCGGAGTAGCTGAAGGATTTCAGGATCATCATCAACGACCAATATCTTTTCGTGTTCAGCTAGAAGGCCGGCAACGGTGACGAGCAGACGCTGCTCGTCAATTGGCTTCGTAAGATACGCATCGACGCCCAGTTGCAGGGCTTGTTGTTCATCCTGGTAGATAGAGACGATCACAACCGGTATGTCACGGGTGTTTACATCCTCTTTCAGTCGCCGGATGGTCTCGAACCCGTCGATATCAGGCAGCAGGATGTCCATTGTGATAAGGTCTGGTGGCGATTCCAGGGCTACTTGCAGTGCCTCAACGCCGCTGGCAGCAGTAGTGACTGTGTAGCCGGCCTTCTCCAACTGATAGCGCAGTAAATCGGCGATGGCCGGCTCGTCCTCCACCACCAAGATGTGCTTGCCAGGCTGAGACTGCCCACCGCGGGCTGTCCGGGGGACGGGTATCGACGGTGTTGTTGCCGGCGACAGAGGAAGCGTGAAGCTAAACGTGCTGCCTTCACCAACTGTGCTGTCGACCCAGATGCGGCCGCCCTGGGCCTCGACCAGGGAACGCGCGATCGACAGCCCCAGGCCGGTACCACCGGCGCGGTAGCCGGCGAATCTGCCGGCCCGGTAGAACCTGTCAAACAGATGAACTTGATCTTCCGGCGCGATGCCCGGTCCGGTGTCTGAAACGGAAACTCGTATTTCCTCCCCGGCATGCGCTGTGATTGTAATGATACTGTCGGGGGGCGAATACTTGTGGGCGTTGGCAACCAGGTTTACCAGGATTTGGGTGACACGATCCTTGTCGGCCCAGGCCGCCGGCAACGTATCTGGCAGCTCAACTGACAGGGATTGGTTCTTGCGGTCCAATTGGGGACGAACGGAGCTGGCGACGTGGTGGATTAGCTGCTCTACACGGACGGCTCGGGGTTGTAGCAAGAGCTCGCCGGCCTCAATGCGGGATACGTCGAGCAGGTCTTCGATCAACGCCACCAACCGGTCGGCATTGGACTTGATGATCTGGATAAATTCGTTCTGGTCGGGAGTCAGCGGGCCGACATCGCCGGCCAGCAGCAAGTCTGTGAATCCCTTGATCGAGGTGAGAGGAGTTCGCAGCTCGTGGGACACCATCGAGACGAATTCGGTTTTCATCTTATCTGCCTGCCGCTCGGCCGTGACATCGCGGAAGACCGAGATTCGCCCGATGGTAGCGCCATTGTGGTTATGAACCGGTGCACTGTACCACGCTAGAGTGCGCTTTTCGGGCTGTGTAAGATCGAATTCGCGCGTCGCTATGACATCTGGGGAATCTAGCAGGCTATCCGCAAACTGCTTGAAGGCGGCTTGGTCGGCGAAGGACTGCCCAAGCTGCTGGAATAGTTCGTCCTTGCCCGCTCCGTAGGTCTGACCTGGCGGCACACCGAAGAAATCTGTGATCCGGTTGTTGGCTACCACGCAGTTCCCGCTGTTGTCCAACATCAGGATCGAATCAGTCGTTGATTCCAGAATCGCTTCCAGGCGATCACGCTGCCGGCGAATCTCCTCTTCCAATCGTACCTGGCTTGTGACGTCCTTAGCCATTATTGCCATGCCTACCGCTGTGTGATCGGCGGCGCGGATGGGTGAGAGGCTGCAATCGACGTGAACTGTGGATTTGGTCTTGGTTTGGCCGTGCATGCGGATGCCGTGAAAGACCTTGCCGGCGATGGCCTGTTCCGCCAGCCGGCGCGCTTCAGTTTGTTGGCCTTTGCTCATGAGCAACGAAATCTCCTGACCAAGGACTTCATCGGCTGTGTACCCAAAGATGCTCGCCGCGGCCGGATTGTAGGACTGAATCCGACCTTGAGTATCGGTAGTGATGATGATGTCACCAGCGTTTTCGATCATGCTCTCCAGGCGTTCTTTCGTGTGGCGATACCGCGCCTCGGACCGCGCCAAATCTCTCAAGGTGTTCTCGAGCCGCTCTTGCTGGGTGCGCATCTCATCGTAAATGCGATCGATGATTTGAAAGGCGTAGATGATGACGACGAGAGCCACACCGACGCCGGCCGCCCATTCCAAGACGGCCTTGCCGGCTGTTGTAAGGCCGACAGCGTAGTAGAGGGCTTGCAGAATGCCGACCGCGAGCGCAACGATCAGCACAAGACGCCTCCTGAGTCCTTCGGTTCTGGGTAGCGGACGGCGTTGCTGCACTGCGCTTCTCCTTTACTCTTCCAGAATCTGCTCAACGGATGTGAGCAGGTTCTGAGGATCGAATGGTTTGGTGATGTAGCTGTCAGCGCCGGATTCATAGCCTTTGAGGATATCAATCTCCCGACTCCGGGCCGAAAGCAAGACTATCTTTGGCGCCTGTGGGCCGAGCTGCTCCTTCAACTGGTAGCAGACGGCGTAGCCATCCGCATCGGGCAGCATGACATCTAGCAGGATGAGAGCCGGCTGTTCCGATAGAGTCAGTTCCAGGGCCTGCTGTCCGTTGACGGCTGTAAGCACATCGAATCCGGCCTTTTTCAGCTTGAAGGAAACCAGCCGTACAATGTGCGGTTCATCATCGACAACGAGGATCTTGGCAGTCACGGGTGCGACGCTCCTCTGAATATAGTTGGCTCGATGGCTGGATGGCTGGATGGCTGGGCGGTACTGTGCAAGCCATCCAGCTTGTCAAATCCGCTGCCCAGCCCTGCTTTTTCAGAAGACTCAGGTGTCGGTCAGACGCAATTCATTCGCCAGGCACGCAGATGTGAGAACTGACGGGGGGACGTCCATCTATGAAGACGTCTTCAGGTGTGGGTTGTGACGGGGGATTCGGCCAAAGTGACTTGCGCTCGCGACGGATTGCCAAACCCCTGGGCCGGGGCAGGCCTGTGGTGAGCGTGGCCGAACCATCCGTTGCCCAGAGGCCGGTCTGTATCCTCAAGTCTTCTACGCGCCCATGGCCGACTTGACATGACATCCTCATCGAATATACTATCTCTATGCAATTCTTTCGTTTTTTTCGGGTGGCTACTCAGCCACCCTTGCGAAGGTTACGAATAGCTTGTCCAATAGAGCGATTCTCGGCTTGCGAGGACAGTGCCGGCCCAGAATTTGCTCGTGAACCTTCGCAAGGCTTCGCATGTCTGAGTAGTCGTTTTTTCGGATTATTTGGCTTTTTCAAGGCTCGGGCGTAGGGCCTGCAGAATCTCGGGAAGGGACAGAAAATGGAACATATCGTTGTCACCGGGTTGGGCGCTGTTACGCCCATTGGGAATACCGTTGCTGATTTCTGGAATCATCTCACTGCCGGCCTTTCTGGCGTCGGGTCCATTACGCAGTTCGACACCGATGGGTTCCCGGTGCGGATCGCGGCCGAGGTAAAAGGCTTCGATCCGTCCGAGTACATGGGTGCTAAGGAAGCTCGCCGCTCACATCGTTCGGCCCACTTCGCGCTGGCCGCTGCCCGTCAGGCGCTGGACGATGCCGGCCTCATGATCAATGGCGCGAATGCTGAGGATGCGAGTGTTGTCATGAACACGGGATTTGGTGGAGGAATCGAGTTGGAGTATGCCGGCCAGATCTTCGCCGAGAAAGGGCCACGGCGTATTAGCCCCCTGCTGGTACCCACTATCATGCCGAACGCGGTTGCCTGCCTGGTTTCTATCCATTTGGGGACTCGCGGGCCGGCCATTACTTCGACCTCGGCGTGTGCCAGCGGGACCCAGGCGCTGCTGGAAGCGTTTCACCTGCTGCGCCGGGGCGAGGCCCAGGTGGTGATTGCCGGCAGCACCGAGGCCCCTATTACTCCGACTGCCATGGCCAGCCTGTCTAATGCCCGAGCGCTTTCCCGGCGTAACAACGAGCCTCAGCGGGCCAGCCGGCCTTTCGACAAAGACCGCGATGGCTTCGTAATGGGTGAGGGAGCTACCGTCGTGATCCTGGAAACTGAATCTCACGCCAGTCGCCGAGAGGCGCGTGTGTATGCCGAGCTGGCCGGCGGCGCTCTCACCGCCGATGCCTATCACATCACCGCCCCTTCTCCCGACGGGGATGGGGCTGTGCGGGCCATGTCGCATGCCCTGCGGTCTGCCGAGATGCAGCCAGAGGAGATCGATGCCGTGTTTGCACATGGCACCAGCACAGCGCTCAACGACGTCACCGAGACCAGGGCCATCAAGTCCGTGTTTGGCGGACACGCCGGCCAGTTAGCCATCAGCGCCACCAAATCGATGGTCGGGCACTTATTGGGAGCTGCCGGCGGTATCTCGGCACTGGCGGCAGTGCTGGCCGTGCGTGACGACGTGATGCCGCCGACGATCAATCTCGAAAACCCGGATCCAGAATGCGATCTGGACTATGTGCCTCTGGTGGCCCAACATCGGCCAGTGCGTGCAGCCATGGTCAATGCCTTCGGCTTCGGCGGCCAGAATGCGGTGGT
>JBHHXF010000152.1:0-7924 GCA_046756905.1 Anaerolineae bacterium
CAGGCCCAACAGCGCACGGAGGAGCGGCTGGAGCAACTGGCTGCGGACGTTCGCCAACTAACTGCGGATGTGCGCGAGCTGACTGCCAACGTTAGGGACCTGACCGAGGCCCAGAAGCAGATGCGAGATCGTCTGGGCATGCTGGTGGGCTTCTTCCTGGAATCGCGCTATCGCGAACACGCCGCCGGCTACTTTGGCCGCTGGCTGCGGCGGGCGCGCGCAGTGGATCCGGTGACTTTAGAACCTGAGATGGAGGAAACGCTGGCCCACGAAGACCTGCTGGACGTTCTGCGTCTGGACCTGCTGGTGAGTGGCCGATGGCGGACATTGCCGGAAGCCCCAGAGGCGTGGCTGGCAGTGGAAGTGGCCGCCGTGCTCAACGGAGGGGATGTGGCGCGAGCCTGGCGGCGGGCCAGCCTGCTCCGACAGGCCGGCTACCGTGCCGTGCCGGTGGTGGCGGGCGAACAGATCACGGAAGATGCCCAGGCCAGTGCCCGCGCGCAAACAGTTGGCGTGGTACTGGACGGTCAGGGCGAGTTCGACCCTGAGGACTTGGCCGGCTGGCTCACTGAGGAAGGGCAATGATCGTAGAAACTGAAATTGCGAAGACTATGCCCCGCGCCGGCGAGCCGATTGACATCGAAGAACTTATGCGCCTCCCGGACAATGGGCATAAATACGAACGCGTTAGAGGATCCCTCAAGGTGACACCAGCAGGCCACGAACAAGAAGACATCGGAATCTGGCTCTCCACCCTGTTGAGCAATTTCGTCCGGCCACGCAGATTGGGGCGCGTGTATGGCTCCAACGCCGGCTATCGCCTTCCCAACGGCGACCTCCGTGCCCCGGATGTATCCTATGTGCGCCAGGAGCGCCTCCCGGGTGGCCGCTCTCCCAGAGGCTTTGCCGACTACCCCCCGGACCTGGCCGTGGAAATCCTGTCACCAAATCAGAAGCTTCAAGACATAGGGGAGAAGGTTGGTGAATTCCTGGACTGGGGCACGCCCCTGGTGTGGGTGGTTGACCCCGACGCGCGGACCGTCACTATCTTCCGCTCACTGACGAACGTGTACACCGTTGGGTCTGATGACGAGCTGACGGGTGACGAGGTCATCCCCGGCTTCGCGGTGCGTGTCACAGAGTTGTTCGATTAACACCGGCTCGGTACCAGTAGGGATTCCGACCTCGCGCGCTGGAGCCTGGCAGTCAAAGGAATGACCGATACATCGAAGGCGTTTACCTACACAGCCCAGCGCGGCGCTTATCTGAGCATCGTTGCCGCGTTCACTTTTCTAATCTTGGTCG
This sequence comes from Anaerolineae bacterium, assembly GCA_046756905.1. Taxonomy (GTDB): domain Bacteria; phylum Chloroflexota; class Anaerolineae; order Epilineales; family JAANWY01; genus JBHHTZ01. The sequence continues at coordinate 1,306 of JBHHXF010000152.1, forward strand.
AGGGTGGGCTTCTCGCTCTCCTGATCGCATTGTTCGCGCCAGCCGGCCTGATCAGACTAGCCCTGTTTGGTGCGATGATCGGCCTCTATGCCCTTTTTTTCACAGTGATGCTGGCTCCGCTACTGACTAGCCACCACCTCGACGCGTCGCACCTGCGACTCCGCTACGGATTTGACATCAAGGCTGACGTGCCTCGCGCAGCCATCATCGCAGCCGACCCGACTCACGAGAAAGTGACCACGTGGGAGGTCATGCGAGCGCAGTACGACGCCGACCGCCAGCGCATCAATGCCGCCTTCGTGGAAGAGGGCCAGGTGCTGCTCCGCCTCGACCCGCCCCGTCCCTACCGCGTTGGACTCTTTGGCGGCGGCCCGACTGCCGAGATCCTGATCAACTTGGATGACCGCGATGCATTCCTGACCGCCCTCAGCCTGCCCAAGATCGAAGACAGGGAGACAAGGGGACAGGGAGACAAGGAGATTTCACGGCAAACAGACACCCCCGTTGTCTCCCCCTCTCCCCCTCACCTTGTCTCCCCCTCATCCAGTCTCCCCCTCCCCCCCTCAGCAGCCGGCATCCGCACCCAGGGTCTCACCCGCCACTACGACGGCCTCATCGCCGTGGACGACCTGAGCCTGGCGATCCGGCCAGGTGAGATTTACGGCTTCCTGGGGCCGAACGGCGCCGGCAAGACAACAACCATCAAAATGCTCGTCGGATTGCTGGAGCCAAACGCCGGCCACGCCTGGATCGCCGGCCATGACATCTGGACCGAGCCGCTGCCGGCCAAAGCCACCATGGGCTACGTTGCCGACCGGGCCATGCTCTACGCCCGACTGACGGGCCGGGAGTTCCTGGACTTCCTGGCCCAGATGCGCGGCATCCCCCGCGAGCAGGCGGACGAGCGCATCCACGACCTGCTCAACCTGCTGGAACTGAGTGATCGTGCCGACAGCCCATGCGGAAAGTACTCCTTTGGCATGAAGCGCAAGCTCGCCCTGGCCGGCGCGCTGTTGCACCAGCCGTCGGTGTTGATTTTGGATGAGCCGCTGAGCGGGCTGGATCCCCGCAGCGCCCGCCGGCTGAAGGATCTCTTCGCTGACCTTGCGGCCGGCGGAGCCACCATCTTCCTGTCCACCCACGACCTGGCCACCGCTGAGAGCGTTTGCCACCGGGTGGGCATCATCCACAAGGGCCGGCTACTCACGGAAGGCAGCGCCCACGACCTGCAAAAGCTCGCTGCCGCCCCCAGCCTGGAATCGGTTTTCCTGACCCTGACAGACGAACAGGAGGAAGAACTCGCATGAGCGTCGCGCGCGCGGTGTGGAGCGCATCCCTGCGGTCCGGCTGGAACGCCGTGCGCTACGATCCGCAAGCGCGAGTCACCTCGATCGTTGCATTCGGCTTCAGTCTTGCCGGGGGAGTGTGGGGGGTGCACAGGCTGGTCAGCCGGGTGCTGGAGTGGCAGGCCGGCGGGCAGGCAACTCTGGCAGGAAAACTGTGGCTGTTGTCCCTGGCGGTGTGGACTGGGCTGAGCTTCCTGGCCGTGCTCACATTCCTACAACTCGGCTTCGGCAACGACAGGTTCGTGCTGTATCTCACAGCGCCGATTACCCCAGCTACCCGTTTTCGCATCCTTTACGGCCTGGTGTTGCTGGAAGGCCTGTGGAGTTGGCTTCCCTTGGCCGCCGGCGTGATGGCAGTGAGCTTGGCGCTCACGGTGGGATGGCCGGCCGTGCAATGGACAGTCCTGCTGATGGTCGGCGCAGCGTTTGCTGTATGGTGCAGCGCCGTCGTGACCCTACGACTGATCTGTTTCATTGCGCCTCACCAGCGCAAGTGGTTTCGATTCAGCGTGGTGGTAGGGCTGGGCGTGATAGTGCTCGCCACGGCGGGCCTTGCCATCACTCAAACTTCGAACCCGCCCTCGCCATACCGCGCAACCATCCTGCTAGCCGCGCTCCTGGTGGTCGGGCTCGGGCCATTGGCCGGCTGGGCCGGCCGCCTCCATCGGACGGCGTTTCACATCATCGAAGGCCGCTCCGGAGCTAAAACGGCCGTCACCGTCCCCGGCATTCGGTTGATGAGCCAGTTGCTGGCCCGCAACCGCAGCCTGACTGGCGCGTTTTTCGTCAAGGGCGTACTGAACCGAAGCCGCAACACACTGAGCTGGGCACGCGTGGTGGCGATCCTGGTCTACCTGGCCCTCTACCCACAAATCCGGTCAGCCGTGGCCGGCTACGGCGTTCCAGACACTTTGGTCGTGGTCGGATACACCGCTCTGCTGTGCGTCCTCACGATCATCGATTCGGCCCCCAGTCCTATCGGCAGCGAAGGCAACCGGCTCGCGCTATACCTCACCGCGCCGTTTGAGATGGGCGAGATTCTCCGCGCTAAGCTAGCCCTCTTTCTGGTCCCGATTCTTCTCATGGGGCTGACGATCACGCTGCTTCTGGGACGCGGGACCGGGTTGACAGGCAATGAACTTGGGTTCTCCGTCATAGCCGTTGTTCTAATCCTGATTGGAGACACGGCGCTGATTGTCTTGGGAAGCGCGTGGGATGAGGACCTGGACCTGGCCCTGGAGGGCGCTATGCAGACGCTGCTCCACGAAGAAGCGCCGATTACAGTGCGCCGGCTGTGGCTCCTGAACCTGAGCCTGCTGCTGCTCGTCGTTGGGCTGACGCTGGTGTGGAAGCTGCCGGCTGTGTTGGCATTGCCGGCGCTGGTCCTGCTCGACGGGGTGGTGCTTGTCGTGGCGTGGCGGTTTAGCAATACCTACCTCCGCAGGCTGCTCGCTTTCTCCTGACCACCATGCCGGAGTTTAGGCGTTTCCAGGAAGATAATTGCCCCACTTCGCTCGGCCTGGATTGCCAAATCCAGGCCAGGCCCGCCGGATTTGGCAATCCGGCGGGAGCAGTTGGGATAGTTTAATTTCTGAAACCGCCTTACACCTGATCGTTACTGCTCAGCCGCTTCCGCCGGATCGCCAGATCCAGCGGCTGAAGTGGCCGATCCAAGCCGATGCCGTCACCCTGTGGCCTGGATTTGACAATCCAGGCTTCGTCCCGAGGCTCTGCCCGAGGGGCCGAGCGGCTGAGTAGTGATCCCTGGGCCAAACAAGCCGCGCCTTTTCAGCACAGCCACATCCGAGTATAATCCACCTTGTCGAGCTCGTGAGTTCAGTCAATCCGACATTGACCCAATCGCATGGGAGGTGCACGAAAATCGCATGATGGACATGTGCGCACATGACCGCGAGGTCCTGGTTGCAGAAATGCGCGACAGGGGTATCCGGTTCCTGGCACCGGGCGATGCAAAGCTTGGCGTTGCAAGGCTATCCGACAAGGAGCTTCTGCTCCACCTGGCTCAACATCAGGACCCGCGACTTAGATTCGCACTCATACCCTGGTTCATCTTGAATCCGGCGGTTCACGTACTCATGCCCCTTGTCGTGCAAGAGCTGCCGGCGGCAGCTCGCGTGGAGCTTAAGGCGTTGTACACGGCCGCCGTGTATCTTCAGAGGCTGTGGTGGACCCGGCTGCGCTTCTATCTCGACAACTTCGAGGAGCTGCCGGATGAATTCTCCAGCGAGCTCGAACTGCCGCCAGCGACAGAGCGACACGGCAAGGCCGGCCTCCACGCCCTGGCCGATTGGCACGCCAGGCAATCTGACTATCCGGTGAACCGACTGGCATCGTACAATAGGATGATTGATCTCCTATTCCGGCAACTGATACAGGAGACCCGCAAACGTGCTGCGTGAACCCGTTGATCGCCAACGTATCGAACGATTCCTGGTTGAACTCGGGAGTCGGTTCCGCCAGTCCGGCAAGATCTACCTGGTTGGGGGAACAACGATGGTCTACGAGGGCTTCCGGGACCAAACGCTTGACATCGACCTCGCTTTTGAGGTCCAAGTTGAAGCCCATGGTGAGTTTGTCCACGCCGTTCGGGCCCTCAAAGACGAGCTAGGCATGAACGTTGAAGAAGTCTCACCAGGCGATTTCATTCCACTCCCGGCAGGATACGAAGACCGATCACAGTTCATCGGGCGCTACGGCCAGTTGGAAGTCTTTCACTTCGATCTGTACAGCACGGCACTGAGCAAAATCGAACGGGGGACGGAAGAGGACTTCGCTGACGTACTGGCTCTGCTCCGCAGTGGACGAATTCAGGCTGATCAGCTACAGTCGTTATTTGAGGTCATTCTGCCAACCTTCGAGACGACAAGCTTGAGAGGTGACCCTGAAGAGTTCCAGCGTAAGTTTGACGCGCTGATGGTTATGTGGGATCAAAATCAGTAAGCCACGACTGCGCAGGTGCGCCTAAGGAATCGGGATCAATAACTTACCTGTTGTGCTCGGTCCCTCGGGCTGAGCCTCGGGACGAAGCCTGGATTGCCAAATCCAGGCCACAAGCCGCCGGATTTGGCAATCCGGCGGGAGCAAACGCGTAAGTTGTTTGATTCTCATACCAAACACCTGAGCCTCCTACTCCTCACTCAAACTCAGCACCGCCATGAACGCCTCCTGCGGAATCTGCACACTCCCGAGCTGCTTCATGCGTCGCTTGCCGGCCTTCTGCTTCTCCAGCAGCTTCCGCTTGCGCGTCACATCGCCGCCATAGCACTTGGCGATCACGTCCTTGCGCAGCGCCTTCACCGTCTGCCGGGCGATGATCCGACTGCCGGCGGCCGCCTGGATTGGGACCGCGAACAACTGACGGGGCACAACCTGCTTCAGTTTGCGGGTCAGCGCATCGCCCACTCGGTACGCTTTGTCTCGATGCACGATCAGGGATAGCGCGTCCACCGGCTCTCCGTTGATCAACAGGTCCAGCTTGACCAGGTCGCCGGCCCGATAGTCGGCATACTGATAGTCCAGCGAGGCATATCCGCGCGTCTTCGACTTCAACTGATCGTAGAAATCCATGATCAGCTCGGCCAGAGGCATGTCGTACGACAGCATCACCCGCGACTGATCCAGGTACTCCATGTTCTTGAACTCGCCCCGGCGATCCGTAACCATCTCCATGATCGGGCCGATGTAGGTGTCGGGGGTCCAGATTTGGACGTGCATCCACGGCTCCATGATCTCCTCAATGTCGTTCGGATCAGGCAAATCAGCCGGATTGTCTACCTCGACCACATCACTCGCTTTGGTGAGGACGCGGTATTCTACGCTGGGAGCAGTAGCCAGCAGGATGAGGTCGTATTCGCGCTCCAGCCGTTCCTGGATGATCTCCATGTGAAACAGTCCCAGGAAGCCGCAGCGGAAGCCGTAAGCCAGCGCCACGGAGATCTCAGGCTCGTACACCAGGGAGGCATCATTCAGTCGCAGTTTCTCCAGGGCATCCCGCAGATCGTAGTAATCATCGTTATCCACCGGGTAGATGCCGGCAAACACCATGGGCTTGGCCGGCCGATACCCCGGCAGCGGCTCCACAGCCGGCCTGTCGGCTGCCGTGAGGGTGTCCCCCACCGCCACGTCGCGCACGCTTTTGAGGCCGGTGGCCACGTAACCGACCTCGCCGGCCTCCAGCCGCTTCACCGGCTTCATATCCGGCCCGAAGATGCCAAGCTCCAGCGGCTCAAACCGGGCCTGGCCGGCCATGAACAGCAGATCACGCCGCGAATCGACGCTTCCATCCATCACCCGAACGTAGGCCACGACGCCCTTGTACGGATCGTAGTGGGAATCGAAGATCAGGGCGCGCAGGGGTGCATCGCCGTGGCCGGCCGGCGGCGGAACCTGCCGCACAACCGCTTCCAGCACCTGATCGGTGTTGATACCCTCCTTGGCCGACACGCGCAGCATGTCCTCCGCCGGCACCCCCAGCAAGTCCTCGATCTCCTGGGCTACCTCATCGGTGTGCGCCGCCGGCAGGTCGATCTTGTTGATAACCGGGATGATCTCCAGATCATGTTCCAGCGCCAGGTACAGATTCGCCAGCGTCTGAGCCTCGATGCCCTGGGAACCGTCCACAACCAACACCGCCCCCTCACACGCCGCCAGCGATCGACTCACCTCGTAGCTGAAGTCGACATGACCGGGCGTGTCGATCAGATTCAGTTCATACTCCTGGCCGTCGGTCGCCGTGTACGCCATGCGCACCGCCGATGCCTTGATGGTCACGCCCTTCTCCCGCTCCAGGTCCATCTGGTCCAGGGCCTGATCCATCATGTCCCGCTCGCTGATGGTGCCGGTCTGCTCCAGCAGGCGATCAGCCAGGGTAGACTTGCCGTGGTCGATGTGCGCGATGATGCAGAAGTTGCGGATGTGATCTTGCGTCATGGTGGATAAGTATAGCACGGATGGATGAGAGATCGAAAGAAGTGCGGTTTATGCGCATTTGCGGGATGGATAACCCGCGATGTTGGGACGCCCCCCTCAATCCCCCCAGCGGGGGGAGGCTTTCCTGTCCTCCCCCCGCTGGGGGGAGTTAGAGGGGGGCCATGGGCCGCTATTGGCCTGGCCCCGCCGGCCGGGTGAATCTGTCCGGCCGTTGATGTTGCGGTAGGCGCAGCGGACGTTCCTCTGATTGTTGTTGAACGACCCGAGGGTCTTGAGGAACTCAGAGCTTTCACCTTCCTGGAGGAGTTCTGGGATGAGCGCCT
>JBHHXF010000153.1:0-7923 GCA_046756905.1 Anaerolineae bacterium
CCTTCGACAGGCCCCTCGACAGGCTCGGGAGGGACCTCAGGACGCCGTTTCGCAATGGTAGGCGCGGTTTCCACCGCCAACAGCGGGGGGCCGTAGTTACCGCGCAAGTTATTTAATTCTCATTCCTTAGCGGCGCCGTCGCCGTGACCGTCGCCGGCGCTTACGGCGGGCGCCAGCAGGAGCTGCCTGCTTCTGCGGCCGGCCATGACACAGCTTGTACTTCTTGCCCGACCCGCAAGGGCATGGATCGTTGCGTCCCACCTTCGGCATCTCGCGGCGGATAGTGAGGCTACCAGACTGCCGTCTATCCAGTTCGTACTCAGACATGGCCGCCCGCTGGCGCAGCTCGGCCGCAGCCCGCTGCTGCTGTACCCACGCCTGGTGGTTGGGCAATTGGGCAAAGAAATCATAGACCACTGCACGATGGATATTTTCCTGCAGTTCCGAGAACATGGCGAACCCTCGGCGCTTGAACTCCACCAACGGGTCTCGCTGTCCGAAGGCTTCCAGCGTGATACCTTGACGCAGGTCGTCCATAGCTGTCAGGTACTGCCGCCACTGATCATCTATGGTAGCCAGCAGGAACCAACGCTCAAATGTCTCCAGGTCCTCGTCGCCAATTGCCTGGCGCCAGCCCTCTAGCATCTCGTCCAACCGCTGATAGATGATGGACTCGATTTGATCTTCTGTAAGGTGAGACCAGGCGTGTACCATTGCCTCGTTCACTGCGTCGCGTAAATTCTCCGCCAGGGACTGCTGTTGCTGGCGCTGTTGAGCTGCTGTCAGGTTGGCAACGGCCACTTCATCGAACACTGAATCGATGGCATCTGCCAGGTCGGTCCAGATTTCGTCGGCCGCAGCCTGTTCCAGATAGCCTCCGGTGAAGCTCTTAAACACCTCTCGCGTCTCGTTGAAGAAGGCTTCCCGAACCTGCTCGCGGATAGCCACGCTCAACTTTCCTGAGCCAAGCTGGGGCATGGGGGGTATCAACGCCACAATCCGCTGGGCATCGCGGCTTAGCAAGCGCAGCGGATTGCCCTCCTCGACGCTGTCTTCGATGAGATAGCCAAGCTCGCGCTTCAATTCGCGGTCGTCCAGCTCCGCCAGCATGTCGTAGTCCAAATCGTCCATCGCCGGCAGGATACCACGCAGCCGGTGCAGCACGCCGTCCAGGTTGACCTCGTCGGTTGTGGGTGCAGTGAACGCAGTCACGGCCTGGTCGATCTGCTCCCGCATCCACTCTTCGTAGTTGACCAGGTATCGCTCCAGCAGAACCTCAATCTCGTCCCGGAAGTAGCTCTTTACCTCCTCGTCCAGATTGACTTTGCCTTCCAGGATGGAGCGACGCTTGCTGTAAATCGCTTCGCGCTGCTTGTTTACCACATCGTCGTATTCGACCAGGTGCTTCCGAATGTCGAAGTTGAAACCTTCAACCTTCTCCTGGGCATTCTCGATGGTTCGACTGACCATACCGTGCTCAATGGGAATGTCCTCTTCCAGGCCGACGCGTTCCATGACGCCCTTCACTCGATCGCCACCGAAACGCCGCATCAGTTCATCCTCCAGGGAGAGGTAGAACCGCGAAGAGCCTGGGTCACCCTGCCGGCCGGCTCGACCGCGCAACTGGTTGTCGATTCGCCGCGCCTCGTGCCGCTCGGTCCCGATGATGTGCAGGCCGCCGGCTTCGATGACGCGCTGCTGATCGCGCTCACACCGTTCCTTGACAGCCTGAATCTCATCGATCAGGTCTGGCGAGAGGGCCGGCGTCTCCTCGACAATTTGCCGCGCCCGATCCAGGCGTCCGGCTAACACCGCGCGCACCAACGCCGCACGGGCATTGTAATGCTTTTCGTACAGCTTGTCGGCCAGGAAGTCGGATAGCTTGCGGCTGCCCTTCGTTGAGCTCAGGGCCGCGCTGTCCCGGGCCGCGCGGTAGGCCATTTGGTCTGTCATACGACCATAAGTCTCAGCGACAATGGCTTCTGCCCGAGGGTCCGCGGCAAGAAGCTGGCGCGCCAGCTCGTGAGAACCATCGCGCAGCGCACGGACGACCTGAAGGCCAACGTCCCAGTCCACGTCGTATTGTTCCTGAAGCTGCCTGGCAAGGTAGGGTGCCAGCCCAACCCTGTCCACCTCCTCGATGAACGCCTCGTAATCCTTACGCAATTGCTGCAGACCGTCGATCAGATCCGCAGAAAGGGCGCGGTTGTGGTTCACCGTTTCGCGGGCCTTGTCCAACTGGTTGCTCGCGACAAAGGATGCCAGACGCGCCAGATCCTTGGCGTCGAAGCAGCGCTCTTCTACCAGGCGGGACGCGAGACCCTCGGGATTTCCGCCGAGAATGATGTCGGTGCCGCGACCAGCCATGTTAGTAGCGATGGTAACGGCTCCAGGCCGGCCGGCTTGGGCCACGACGCCGGCCTCCCGCGTATGGAACTTGGCGTTCAACACCTGATGATCAATGCCCCTACGCTTCAACATCTCGCCGAGATACTCGGAAACCTCCACGGAGGTTGTGCCAACCAGAACGGGCCGGCCCACATTGTGCATCTCCTCGATCTCCCGCACCACGGCCATGAACTTGCCGTTCATACTCTTATATACCTGATCGGCATGGTCGGCGCGGATAACGGGGTCATTGGTTGGAATCACCACAACGTTCAGACCATAGATTCGGGCGAACTCGTCCTCTTCCGTCTTGGCGGTACCGGTCATACCCGATAGCTTATGGTACATTCGGAAGTAGTTCTGTAGTGTGATGGTGGCCATGGTGACGTTCTCGCGTTGAACCGCCACCCCCTCCTTGGCCTCCACCGCCTGGTGCAGGCCGTCGCTCCACCGCCGGCCAGGCATCATGCGGCCGGTAAACTCGTCAACGATGATGACCTCGCCGTTCTGCACGATGTAGTCCCTGTCACGGTGAAAGATGAACTGCGCTTTCAGGGCATTCTCTAAATAGTGTGTCAGTTCATAATACTGGGGATCGTACAGACTTTCACCCGCGTCGACGTCGACCTCCGACAACATCTTCTCAACCGTGGCAATGCCCAACTCTGTCAAGGTAATTGATTTCGTGCGCTCGTCGATGTTGAAGTCTCCATTGGGTGGATCATCCTCGCCGGCTGTGTTGCGCCGGAGACGGGGCACCAGTTGAGCAAAGCGCCGGTATTGGTCCGACGGCGTCTCAGCCGGCCCCGAGATGATCAGCGGCGTCCGCGCCTCGTCGACGAGAATGTTGTCAACCTCGTCGATGATCGCGTAGTGAAGTTCGCGTTGAACGATGCGAGCCGGGTCTGTGGTCATGTTGTCACGCAGATAGTCGAAGCCGAACTCGTTATTGGTGCCATAGGTGATGTCGGCTTCGTACGCTTCACGCCGCGAGCAGGGGCGCATGTGAACCAGACGCTCATCTTCCTGATTGGCCGTCGGGTCCACGTAAGCTGGATCGAAGAGAGCGGAGATGTCATGGGCAATGAACCCGGTGCTGAGTCCCAGGTAGTGGTAGATCTGGCCCATCCAGCCGGCGTCACGGCGTGCCAGGTAGTCGTTGACCGTGACCAGGTGCGCCCCGTGGCCGGCTAACGCATTGAGATACAGCGGGAGGGATGCGACGATGGTCTTACCCTCGCCAGTCTTCATCTCCGCAATCTTGCCCTCGTGCAGCACGACACCGCCTATGAGCTGCACATCGAAGTGACGCATACCAGTGGTCCGCACAGAAGCCTCGCGCACCATGGCGAAGGCTTCAGGCAAGATTTCCTCCATTGCATGCTCTTCGGCCTTGCGGAGCTGTCTCTGAAACTCTTCTTCTACCAGCGGGGCATCAAGGTCTGCGTCAGCGAACTCGCGCTCCACGGCCGAACGAGCCTCCGCCATCATGTGGCGGAATTCCTCAGTGCGCGCTTGCATCTCCTCTTGCGAGCGACGCTGCATCTCGGGTTCCAGCGCATTAACCGCGTCGACAAGCGGCTCAATACGCTCGATTTCCTTCTCATTGGAATCGCCGAGGACTTTGCTAAAGAGATTCCTGATCATTTTTCACCACCTGATGTGATTCACAATCACTGTCCCTACTCGTTAAACATAGCGCCCACAGAGATACCCAAGTGAATACGCCGTATGACCTCCCCCAGGAGTCGCCCAACCGAAAGGACCGTCAGATTAGGCAGACGTTTTTCCTGTGGAATGTCAATGGTGTTCGTCACTACGATTTCCTTGAAGGGTGCTTCTTGCAGGCGTTGGATGGCCGGCGGCGAGAAAACAGCGTGGGTGGTGCAGGCGTAGATGTCCCGCACTCCCTGCTTCCTGAGAAAGTGGGCGGCCTTGGTCATCGTGCCGGCGGTGTCGATCTCATCATCGAAAATGATGGCGTTCCGGCCGGCCACCTCGCCGATCACGTTCAACACCGAGGTCCCACTCCCATCCGTTGTGCGACGTTTCTCGATAATGGCCAATGGAGCATCCAGCGTCTCGGCGAAGTTTCGGCTCTTTTTGGCGGCGCCGATATCAGCCGCCACAACGACCATATCATCTATCTGCATCTCAAGAAAGTAGTCGTGCAGCAGATCGGATGTCCTGATCTCATCTACGGGGATGGTGAAGAAGCCCTGGATCTGGCCAGCGTGCAGGTCTAGAGTCAGCACTCGGTCTGCGCCGGCTACGGTGATCAGGTCGGCCAGCAGGCGGGCGGTGATCGGCACGCGCGGCTGATCCTTCTTGTCGGTCCGGCCATAGGCAAAGTACGGGATAACAGCCGATATGCGGCCGGCGGAGTCCCGCCGCACTGTGTCCAGGAATATGAGCAACTCCATGATGTGCCTGTGAACCGGAATCGACATGGACTGAATGACGAATACGTCATCCGATCGGACGCTACCATGCAGGCGCACGAAGATGTTTTCGTTGGGGAACTGAAACACGTCAGCGCCGCGCAATCTCGTTCCCAGATACGCAGCAATCTCTTCTGCCAGCGGCCGATTAGCGTTAGCGCTGAACAGAGCTAGATCACCGTACATCGGAGAATCCAAGTTATCCATCCTTGCTTTTCTCCAGTATCTTCTCAACAGCCGTGTAAGGATCAAGCTCTCGTTGTACCACCCGGTTAATCATCCTGTCGAACTGCGCCTGCGACACGCCGGCGAGAGCACGATTCAGAAGCGTTTGGCGCAGGATGTCCAACATTTCGCTGCGAACGCGCGCCCGGTCTCGTTGAGGCTTCTCATCGCTGTCTAGCAAATAAGCGCGATGCTCCTCGATACCATTAAGAAGCTCAGAGACTCCTTCGCCCTTAGTGGCGATGGTCTTGACTATGGGCGGACGCCAAGCGCCCATGTGCGGATCCAGGTTCAACATGGTTCTGAGTTGGGACACAGCCTGGTCCGCGCCGGCCAGATCGGCCTTGTTGACGACGAAGACATCGGCGATCTCCAGGATGCCGGCTTTCACCGCCTGAATGTCATCACCCAGCCCCGGCACGGTGACGACGACGGTGGTGTGGGCCGCCCCGGCTATCTCAACTTCGCTCTGGCCGGCGCCGACCGTTTCGACGATGATTACGTCGAAGCCGGCGGCATCCAGCACGGACACAACTTCGCGCGTTGTCCATGCCAGACCACCCAGGCTGCCGCGCGTCGCCATAGATCGAATGAAAACACCGTCATCACCACTCAGCGCCTGCATGCGGACGCGGTCACCCAGAATGGCCCCGCCGCTGAAGGGACTGGTCGGATCGACCGCCACGATTCCGACGCTGGGACCCCGCCGGCGATAGGCCAACGCCAGTTGGTTAACCAGCGTGCTCTTGCCCGTTCCAGGCGCCCCGGTGATTCCAATGATTTGCGCGCGCCCAGTACGGGGATAGAGTTGCGTCAGGGTGGTGCGAGCTTGTTGTCCGCCACGTTCGACCTGGGTGATCGCCCGGGCGATGGCCCGTCGATCGCCGGCCAGGACACCATCTGTCTGTGTCATGCCGACCCCGGCTCACCCCTATGCTGCACCTGCTCGATTTCGCGGCGAATGAAAGCAATGATTTCCTGGGTAGGTGTGCCAGGTCCAAAGACACCCTTGACTCCCAGGTTCTGAAGCCGGGGTACGTCTTCGTCGGGGATGATGCCGCCGGCGACGATCAGGACATCATCCACCCCGTATTCCTGCAGCAGCTCGACGATGCGCGGAAACAGGGCCATGTGGGCTCCAGAAAGAATCGACAGCCCAACGACGTCCACATCCTCTTGCAGGGCAGCTTCGGCGATCATCTCTGGCGTCTGGCGAATGCCGGTGTAGATCACTTCCATGCCGGCATCGCGCAGGGCACGGGCCACTACCTTGGCTCCACGATCATGGCCATCCAGACCAGGTTTGGCGACGAGTACGCGAATTCTTCGACCAGGCTCAGCGCGAGCAGTTCCGTTGTCAGGCATTAAGGCAACTCCATATAGATTTGAGATCGGAGATTAGAGATTGGAGATTGGGGTTTCCCGGTTGGTAACGCAATCTTCAATCTCTGATCTCTTTGTACCCACTGCTATTGTACCACAATCATCGCCCACCGAAAAATTGTACGCATAGGGCAACGGCACGTTATGCTCGTAGTAAGCCACGCAGCCCTTCGACTGGGCTCCCCGTTGGGCAAAGGTCTCTGACCGAGCCCACTTCGGCGGCGGTCAGGAGACCTTGCCGAACAGAGGTTATTCGATGGCTGTCAGGTGTGTTATAATACGTGCCGGCCGCCTGACGATCAGGTTCGAGTGATCCAAGAGACTACCGAGAGGAGCAAAGCTGAATGCAACCCAATGCGTATGGAGTGTTTACCCAGGCGATGCACGCCGGCGAGTCGACGGATGAGACCACGCGTGCCGTCGCTGTCCCCATCCACATGGCGAATACCTTCGCGTACAACTCGGCCGAGGACGCTGCGGCCACGTTTGCCGGCGTAAAGTCCGGCTACATCTACACTCGATGGGGCAACCCGACGCAAGCGCTCCTGGAGCGCCGCATCGCGGCCCTGGATGGCGGTGAAGCTGCCCTTGCAGCCGCCTCCGGCATGGCCGCCATCTCAACCGCCATCATGTCCGCCGTGGAGCAGGGGGACCACATCGTCGCCACCAGGTCCATCTACTCCGGGACTTTCAATCTGCTTGCCAGGGAGCTTCCCCACTTCGGCGTCACAACCACCTTTGTGGATGCCAGCCGCCCCGACAACATCGCGGCCGCCATGCGTGACAACACACGCATCGTTTACCTGGAGAGTCCCGGCAACCCAACGTTGAAACTTAACGACATAGCAGCCAGCGCGACAATTGCCCACGAGGCCGGCGCGCTGACGTTCATCGACAACACATTCGCAACTCCCATCAACCAGCGCCCCCTCGACCTGGGCGCTGATGTCGTGCTCTACAGCGCCACCAAATACTTCTGCGGTCACGGGGACGCCATAGGTGGCGCTATCGTCGGCACGCATGAATTCATCGACAACGCGAGAACGGGCATTTTGCGGGATATGGGCGGGATCATCAGCCCGTTCAATGCCTGGCTGATCCTGCGCGGCATCCAGACCCTGCCGCTGCGGATGGAGCGCCATAATGCCAACGCGTTGCAAGTCAGCCGATTCCTGGATCAGCACCCGGCCGTCAACTGGGTCGCCTATCCGGGTCTGGAGAGCCATCCCCAACACGATCTGGCACGCCGGCAGATGCGGGGCTACGGCGGCATGGTCTGCTTTGAGGTGAAAGGCGGCATCGAGGCCGGCGCGCGCTTGATGAACCGCATCCGGCTCTGCACACTCACGGTCAGCCTGGGCGACACAAAAACCCTGATCTGCCACTCGGCATCGACGACGCACAGCACGGTGCCGGCCGAGGCGCGGGAGGAGGCCGGCATCACTGACGGCCTGGTCCGCCTGTCCGTCGGCCTGGAAGACCCGGA
>JBHHXF010000154.1:0-7885 GCA_046756905.1 Anaerolineae bacterium
GGGCCTCTGCTTCGGCAGGGGCCTTTATGCCGTTAGCCGATAGTGATAGCGATAGCGATAGTGATAGCGATAGCGACCACTCACTATCACTATCACTATCGCTATCACTATCGCTATCACTATCTGATCGTTGGAGGTTCAGGGTGCTTCGAACTCATACGTGCGGCGAGTTGCGTGCTGCACACGTCGGCGAAGAGGTGACGCTGGCCGGCTGGGTCAATCGTCGCCGCGATCACGGTGGGCTCATCTTCATCGATTTGCGTGATCGCTACGGCATTACGCAGGTTGTGTTCAATCCTGCGAACGCACCACAGGCTCACACCGTGGCGGCCGATGTGGGCAATGAATGGGTGCTCCAGGTGCGCGGCGTCGTCGCACGCCGGCCCGCCGGCCAGGAAAACCCCAACATGCCCACCGGCGACGTCGACGTCGTTGCCCGCCAGGCTCATGTTCTGAATCCGTCCAGAACGCCGCCCTTCGTGCTCAGCCAAGACAACCACGTCGACGAGGCTCCTCGGCTTCGATATCGTTATCTCGACCTCCGCCGGCCCCGAATGCAACGGAACCTGTGGCTGCGGCACCGCATTGTCCAGTTCATCCGCCGCTTCCTGGACGAGCATGGGTTCGTCGAAATCGAGACGCCAATCTTGATCAAGAGCACACCCGAAGGCGCGCGGGACTTCCTGGTCCCCAGCCGTGTACACCCCGGCAAGTTCTACGCCCTGCCCCAGTCGCCGCAGCAACTGAAGCAACTGCTGATGGTCAGCGGTTTCGATCGCTACTACCAGATCGCCCGCTGCTTCCGCGATGAAGACCTGCGCGCCGATCGCCAGTTGGAGTTCACGCAACTGGACCTGGAGATGTCCTTTGTCGACGAAGAGGACATCCTTAACCTTATCGAAGAGCTATTCATCGAGCTGACAGAGACGGTGA
The DNA here is from genome assembly GCA_046756905.1 of Anaerolineae bacterium. Lineage (GTDB taxonomy): Bacteria > Chloroflexota > Anaerolineae > Epilineales > JAANWY01 > JBHHTZ01. Next base: position 934 of record JBHHXF010000154.1, read on the forward strand.
CTGAGAAGCGGATTCAAGAGAAACCGTTCCCCCGTCTCACCTACCAGGAGTCAATTGCCCGCTACGGCAACGACAAGCCTGATCTGCGGTTCGGGCTGGAACTGGTGGACCTGACTGAGCTTGTAGCCAACAGTCCGTTCAAGGTTTTCAGCGCCACGATCAAGGCCGGCGGTCAGGTGAAGGCCGTTCGCTATCCGGGCGGCGCATTGCTGAGCCGCAGCCAGGTGGGTGAACTGGAGCGGATTGTGAAGGATCGAGGCGCCGCCGGCCTCGTCACGGTGACACACACTCCCCAAGGCGAAATCACGTCCCCCGTCGCCAAGTTCCTGGCCGATGATGAGTTGACCGGCATCGTTACGATCGCCAGCGCTGAGGCCGGCGACCTGGTCGCCATCGTTGCCGGCGATTCCAAGACCGTCGCCGAGTCCCTGGCCCGCCTGCGCCTGGAAATTGGCCAGCGGTTGGGCCTGATGGACGACGACATCCTGGCCTTCGCGTGGATTGTCGAGCCGCCCTTGTTTGAGTGGAATGAGGACGAAGGCCGGTGGGATTCGGTACACCACCCCTTCACAGCGCCAACGCCGGCCGATGTCCCACTGTTAGAGACCGATCCAGGCGTTGTGCGAGCGCGGGCTTACGATGTCGTGGCCAACGGCTGGGAAATCGGCGGCGGCAGCATTCGTATCCACCGACGGGAGATTCAGGAAAAGGTTTTCGAGTTGCTGGGGATGACCATGGATGAGGCTCGAGCGCAGTTCGGCCACATGCTGGAAGCTTTCGAATATGGCGCACCGCCCCATGGGGGCATCGCGCCCGGCATCGACCGACTGGTGATGTTGCTGGCCGGCGAGCACAACATCCGCGAGGTCATCACATTCCCCAAGACCCAGAGCGCCATGGACCTGATGACTCAGTCGCCGTCGGCGGTGTCGGAGGAGCAACTTGAGGAACTGCACCTAAGAATTGTGAATCGCGAATTGTGAACTGTCATTTTGCCATTGGCTATTGCTTGCCGTATAATTAGGCCCGCAGTCCATCCCGTATCCCGTATCACGCATCACGTACTCAGGAGGTATTCGTTTGCAACTCTACTTGAGCATCGTACAGATCATTGTGTCCATCGCTCTCACTGTCTTGATCCTGCTTCAGGCTCAGGGGCATGGCGTTGGGGGTGTGTTCGGGGGACAGTCATCGGTCTATCAGAGCCGGCGCGGCGTCGATCGCACGCTATTTAATCTGACCATCGCCTTTTCTGTGCTCTTCCTGCTCGTATCCCTGTTTAACGTTCTCTGAACTCTTGCGTGAAACGTAAAACGTGAAGAAATCCTCACGTTTCACGTTTTACGTTTCACGCAGTCCAATGTGGCCCTTAACCTATCCCACCCCAAGATTCTTCTCAGTGCCAGACCCGTTGTGATGATGTTCCAACGAATTCGCTGGCAACTTCTCGTAACCATCGCCGGCCTCCTCCTCGGGGCCGGCCTCCTCGCCAACCTGGTCAGGAACCAGTCCCCGCGTGTCGTCGTCCCACCTGACGACAGTGGCACATACACCGAAGGACTGGCTGGGCGGGTTCAGTACGTCAATCCGTTGCTTTGGGAGACCAGCGCCGAGCACGACCTGGTCTCACTCGTCTTCAGCGGCCTCACTCGCACCGACGAACAGGGTCAGATCGTACCAGACCTGGCCGAGGGCTGGACCGTCATGGACGATGGCCTGACCTACGCCTTCACACTGCGCGAAGACGCTCGCTGGCACGATGGCTCGCCGGTGACGACCGACGACGTCCTCTTCACCATCGGACTTCTGCAAAGCGAAGACTCTGATCTCCTGCCAGACCAGGCCCTGCTGTGGCGCACCGTAACCGTGGACAAGTTGGACCGCCGAACCGTTCGCTTCTCGCTGTCTGAGCCACTGGCGCCGTTTCTGGACTACACGACATTGCCACTGCTGCCGGCCCACCGCCTGCAGAACATCACGGCGCAGGCGCTGCCCCAGGTCTCTTTCAATAAGGCCCCGATAGGCTCTGGGCCGTTCCGCCTGGTGGAGTTGGATCAGATGCATGTGAGACTGCAAGCTTTCGAAGATTATTACGGGGTCAAGCCGTACTTAAAAGAGATTGTGTTTCGGCTGTATCCCGACTTGCAAAGCACACTGACCGCGTATCAGGCGGGGGAGACCCAAGGCGCGAGCCGGCTACTCACGCAAGACCTTGAGGCTGCCGGCCGGCTGGACAATTCGGTAATCTACTCGTCCATGCAGTCCAGTTGCGTCGCTGTGTTCCTGAACATGGACAAGCCGGCGCTGCGTGACCGCCGCGTCCGCCGCGCGCTGCTGATGGCCATCGACCGGCAACAACTGATCGACGACTTCTTAGCCGGCCAGGGCGTAATAGCAGACAGTCCCATCTTCCCCGGATCGTGGGCCTACAACCCTGAAACTCGCAGCATCCGCCACGATGTCGATGCCGCCAGTATGTTGTTGAAACAGGCCGGCTGGATCGACGCCGACGACGATGGCGTTCTCGAGCAGGGTGATCTACGCTTGAAGATCAACATCGTGACCAACGACGACCCATCGCGCCGGGCCATGGCCGAAGCCATCGCTCAGGAGTGGGGGGCCATTGGTGTACAGGCATCGGTCGAGACAGCCAACATCGCAACGCTCCGGGCTCAATATTTGCAGCCGCGAGAGTTTGATGCAGTGCTGTATGGCTGGTTCCAGACAATGGCCGACCCGGACCCCTATCCCCTGTGGCACTCGAGTCAAGTTCAGGGTGGCCAGAACTACGCCGGCCTCCAAAACCCCGCTATCGACAACCTGCTGGAGGCCGGCCGGCGCACGACGGACATTGAGAAACGCCGGCAGTTGTACCGCGACTTCCAGAAGCTCTTTGGGGAGGAAGTGCCGGCGCTCTTGTTGTACTACCCGGTCTATCACTACGCCGTTGATAGCCGCGTGCAAAACGTCCAGCTACCGCGCACCATCTTCCAGCCCAGCGACCGCTTCCAGACCCTCTACCGCTGGAATATTCGGCCCGAACAACAGATCACGCAGGCGGAGCCGCTGCCACTGTTGGAACTCTGGAATCGCCGTGATTGAGCAAGGGTGCAGGGGAGCTACGGAGCAGAGGTGCAGAGGGGGCAGGAGTATTCGCAATGTATCCTTGCTATCAACCTACTCGGCTAGCGAATCAGTCCTTCGGGAGGGACGCGTTCCCCGCGCCCGGTCATCAGGCCAATCCCCTGCTCTTCCGCTGCTGCCACGGCGCCAGGATCAACCCGGATGCCATACGCATACACCAGGTATGGCCCGGGTACCCCCTCGGCCGCCAGGCGCTGCTGCCAGCCGGCTGACTTCATCCGCTGGCCCCAACCTCGCACCTGGCGATAGCCCAGGCGTGCCTTGGCCTCCACCACAGCCCACACCCGTTCGCCGGTGGGAGCCTCCAGCTCCATCACCACATCGACTTCGCCGTCGAGAGCGAGGGAGTGATGCTCTGCCAACAGGCGGTACCCCTTCTCTTCCAGCAATGCCCGGACGAAGCTTTCCGCCTCTTCCTCGATGGTGGAGCCAAAGGCTCTCTGAAGATCACCAACGGCGGTTGCCAGTCCGTCCACCCGCTGCTCAGTGCGCCGCTGGGCTTCCGCCAGTTCCTCCACCCGCGCAGCCAACGTCTGCACCTGCGCTTCGGTGCGCCGCTGGGCTTCCGCCAGTTCCTCCACCCGCGCAGCCAACGTCTGCACCTGCGCTTCGGTGCGCCGCTGGGCTTCCGCCAACTCCCGTTGAGCTTCCGCTAGCTCCCCTACAATCGCCGGCAGCGCCAAGAGATCCTCGCTCAGGATCAGGCGACGCAATTCTGCCTGCCACTCCGGGCGCTCGGCCAAGAGACGGGTCAAATCTGCAAAATCCGTTACGGTAAAGGCCATCGCGTTCCTCCTGAGAAAGAATTATACCACCTCCATGCCGCATACAGCAAATACCGAATCCCGAGGGGAATGCGCTGCGAATCACAAATGCTTGTACATCGTCGATGGTCGGAGGTCGGCTCGACAGCCGTGAACTGCCCGCTAACTAAAGACTTGACGATCAGCAGCGATCATGCTAAACTTACTAATGACCTGAAGCCCAAGTGGCGGAACTGGTAGACGCGCTGCGTTCAGGGCGCAGTGGGCTTTATGCCCGTGAAGGTTCGACTCCTTCCTTGGGCACCAGTCGCGGGCTCTGGTAAGTTGCCGGAGCCCGTTCCTTGTCCTGCCCACCCACAAGGAGAGCATCATGGCTCGCAGGAGAGGCATCTCATCCGTCTCCCTGGCCCAGGTGATGGCCTTCATCGGCCTCATCCTGGCCGGCTATTTCTTGGTTGGCTTCGGGAAGGTCGCGCTGGTCGGCCACCAGTTGCGGAACACAAAAGCCGAACTTCAGGCGGAGGTGACTGCGCTGGAAGAAGAGGTGGCCGATCTGGAAGCGGAGAAGTCGTTCGTCCAGACGGACGAGTATATCGAGCAGGCCGCCCGAGAGGAGTACAAGATGAGCCGGCCTGGCGATCAGGTCGTCGTTCCGCTGTTTCAGGATGAGGGCACAGCCGCCTCGCAATCACCACCGCCGGCTCGCTCAATGCCATCGGAGCCGTGGCGGGCGTGGTGGCGCCTGTTCTTCGATCAATAGTTGCGTCGTAAGCGTTCAGGTGACCGGCACTTCCTGCCTAATTTCCATTCAACATCCGCTTTTGCCGACCGGGTTGTGCTAATTTGTGGGCCTGCTTCGCAAGTGCCGGTCACCTTATGGGCTTGCCCACTACCCCTTCCACCGAAACGTCCGAATTCCGCTGCGCGGGCTTAAATCCTCGCCGGCCTCCTCCTCTGTCCGCCGGACCACCGTCACATCCCACCGATAGCGCTGGGTCGTGCCGGCCTCCGGCGCTAGATCCTCTGGAAGGCGCCACGAAGTTGACCTCACCCACACCTCTTGTGTGGCTTCCGGCTCTCCTCCGCGAGCGGTCCGGAGCCGCACCACGTACCAGACATCGTCCCCCAGGATGCCCACGGACGCCCAGTTCAGCAAGACCTCCCCACTTTCCAGAAGCGCATCATCTGGCGGACCCAGGAGGACGGGCGCAGGCAGCGTGAAGCGCGGCGTAGGGCTCGGTTCCACGGGCGTGGGACTGGGTAGCGGCGTCCGCGTCGGTGTGGCTGTGGGGGCGAGGGTTGGTGTGACAGGCGTCGGTGTCGGCGCTTCAGCGGGGATGACAAGCACGTCGCCAATGTTGAGGATCTCGTCTGGCCCAGACAGTGCATTGGCCTCCACGATGTCTGCAACCAATGTATCGTACAGCACGGCGATGCCTCCCAGGGTGTCGCCGGCCTGAATCGTGTGGGTAATGATGTTGAACCCGGCGCTGGGCAGCCGCGTCGCTGTCGCTGTCGGCAGGTCCACATCCGCACCCAGCGGGATGATCAACTCCTGTCCGATCTGGAGCAGAGCGTCCTTGCTCAAGTCGTTGGCGTCCAGAATGGCGCCCAGCAAGACGCCGTATTCCAGAGCGATGGCAATCAGCGTGTCACCCGACTCGACGGTGTGGATGTAGAACGATGGCGTCGGCGTCGGCGTGATCGTCGGGGTCGATGTTGAGGTTGGCGTTGGTGTGCGCGTGAACGTCGGGGTGGAGGTTGGCAACGGCGTCGGTGTGGGTCTGGGACCGGGCAGCGCCGGCGGCTGCTCAGGCTCTTCGGGACGCATCAGCCAGATGGCGCCGATGAGGGAGCCAAGAATCGCCACGACAAGCAGCGTCTCCAGCGCCGTAGCCAATACGGATGACCAACCACGGCCTCCCGTGGGGGATTCGCTTGGGGCCGCCGGCTGGTTCAACGACGCGCCGCAGCGTTTGCACGCCTCCGCGCCGGCGGCAACGAAGGCGCTACACTCGGGGCACCGGGCCGGCGTGGTTTGCCTAGCGACCAAGAGCTTGCCTCAGAGCCTCCTGTTGAATCGCCAGCAACTCCTGGATGCCTATCCAGGAGACTTCGACCAATTCGTTCATCACCTTGGGTGAAAACGGCTTCCCCTCGGCCGTGCCCTGTATCTCGATCAAGTCACCCTGGCCCGTCATGACCACGTTGAAATCCACGGCCGCCGCGAAATCCTCCTGGTAGTCCAGGTCCAGGAGAACCCGATCCTGCACCACGCCGGCGCTGATGGCCGCCACGCGGTGCTGGATGACCTTCCGCGAGACGGCTCGCCGCCCAATGAGCCTATGCAACGCGATAGCCAGGGCGACGTATCCACCGGTGATGGACGCCGTTCGAGTGCCGCCATCGGCCTGTATGACGTCACAGTCAACGGTAATCATCTGCTCACCCAGCACCTCAAGGTTGACGGCGCCGCGCAGACTGCGCGCGATGAGACGCTCTATCTCCAGTGTTCGCCCGCCGGCTCCCTGACGCTCCCGCCGCGAACGATCCTGGGTCGATCGCGGCAGCAGGTTATAGGTGGCTGTCACCCAGCCGTGACCGCTATCCAATACCCAACGCGGCACGCGATCCTGCACACTGGCAGCGCACAGCACCCAGGTATTGCCCATCTTGATGAAGGCAGACCCCTCAGCGTGCTTCAGGTAGTTGGGTATGATTTCGACCGGGCGAATCTCGTCGTGAGCCCGCCCGTCGTGTCGTGGTGATGACATCTCGTTCATCGGCCGTAGCTACTCAGCCTGGCGATTGAAATCGCGGCAACCCTTGCGAAGCCGGCCTTCGCCGGCTGAAGACCAGTCGCCGAAGGGCGATCCTTCGGCAGGCTCAGGACATGCTTCGCAGATGCGACGTCCTGAGCCTCGTCCTGAGTTTATCGAAGGGCTTGTCGAAGGGTTGGTGCAGTTTCAACTGCCGAAATGCCGATCACCCTTCTGTGAATGCAGCCGCCGCAGCCGCCATCGCCTTCTGCACCGCCGGCGTGC
>JBHHXF010000155.1:0-7813 GCA_046756905.1 Anaerolineae bacterium
CGACGGCCTGACCTACCTCCAGGAGACCCGCCTGGGCACCGACCCCAAGAAGGCCGACAGCGACGGCGATGGGCTGCGCGACGACCTGGAGGTGAAGGGCTTCATGCTGGGCGGGAAGCGCTGGTACAGCGACCCGCTCAGCCCCGACACCAACAACGACGGCCTGCTGGACACCATGGAATGTTGGGGAACCCTGCCGGACTTGACCACCGCTTCAAACAAAGCTGACTCAACCACCGCCTCAAACAAAGCTTGCGACCTGGACACCGACGGGGACGGCACGCCAAACCTCTTCGACCGCGACAACGACAACGACGGCGTCTCCGACCGGGTGGACCTGGCACCCAACAAAAAGCTAGACGGCTTTGGCCAGTCCAACCCGTTCAAGCTCGTCGTGGACAACCTGCAGAAGAAGAGCGGCAGCAATGGCTACCCCGTCTTCGTGGACTTTCAGATCCGACCTGCCAATCCCGACCACCTTTCCTACGCCATGAACGTGCTCGATTGGCCCGCCGGCGACAAAGAAGGCCAGATCCAGCGTACCAAAAACACCACCTTCGCCGACTTGATGAACCCCAAACCGCCCAGCGATAACGCCAATTGGAACGGGGACATGCGCCTGGTGCCGATGCTGGAGATCAAGATGCCGGCCGGCGGCGGCAAGATCCCAGCCTTGCCGCTGACCACCCCGCAGGCCACCCGCCAGATAGAGGGGTGGGACGGAGCCACCCGCTGGATTAGCGCCACGGTCAACTTCAGGGAACTAGGGTACCGCACCAGGCTCGATTTCCAGTTTGAGAACACCACCAGCGGTGTTACCGTTGAGTTGTATACCGGCCTTTGCTCGTCCCCGGGCAACAGGGAGTACAAGCTGGAAGACGTCTCCAGCGGTGGATCCTGGGACCTGGCCGGCCGCGATGTGCTCACGCTGGTGGACGGCGGCCATTATATCAAACTGAGCAAGGGCGACAAATCCACCTGCGCCAACCTGGGCGACATTCCCAATGGCCCGTATGCCGGCAGGATGATTGACCTGGAGAAGCTGCAAACCCATGGCATCGCCGTACGCGACGCGGATGACAAAGGCAACATGGTGGCTTATATCCCTCTCAACCTGGTCAAAGATGAGACCGGCGGTGGCAAGGCCGCCTTTGCCGGCCGCATGATCTACTGGCCCAACGATCCCACCCAGTGGGGCAGCGCTCACGAGGTGCGCGTGGTCTGGCTGGTGCAAATGCTGGACGACGCCGGCAACACCAACGTGGTCCACTCCTATCCCGAGGAGTGGACGCTGACCGGCCTGAGCGTGCGCGAAGACCGCGGCATGGACATCGCCGTGGCCTTTGAAGACCCCAACACGGACAATGATCTCAAGGCCGACGACCGTCTGTGGAAACTCGCCGATGGTCTGCAGAAGACCTTCACCTCTCCCCGCGATCAGAATGGCAACAAGATTCGTGACATCGGTATCGTCAGCGCCAGAGGGGGAAGGACCGTAGCCGATGAGACCATTAGCGGCCGCTTCGACAACCAGAGCAACAGCTACGTCTCCTCAGAAAAGCTGTGGGGCATCCCTCGGAACGCGCTGCGGGTGAAGACCTATTCCTACGACCATCAGGACTACCTGGCCAAGATTCCATCGGAGATCACCCCCGACATCCTCAAGACCTACTTCACCAGCGGCGGCAGTGCCCGCACCGATGCGCCCACCCTCCTCTTCGCCCGCGAGGAACACTACCGCACCGCCGCCCTGGATATGGTGGGCGGCGTCATTGCCATCTCCGGCAGCCAGGTCACGGTGAACATGGATAGAAAGAAAGCCTCTCTGGACACCCTGGCCAGCATGAACTGGGGGCCCTATCGCTATCGCAACGGGCAGTGGGAAGCATACCCCCTGGATGAATACTGGGACAAGATGGCGGTGCGCTACAAGAAGATTTTCCAGGAGAACCCACCGAAGGACGAGAAGGGAAATCGGATCACCGACCCCGACGCCCTGGAGGGCCTGGTGATTGCCGCCCAATCCTTCTACATGGCCGGGGTCCCGGGCGTCAACAGGGTGGTGGAGTCCAACTATATCGGCCTGATCACGGCCAAGCTCAGTGGCTATGTTGCTGATAATAGCCTGGCCGAAGCGAGCGTCAACAGCGTCGGGGCCGGGATTGAACTGGTAGCAGATCAGGTGGCCGAGGAATTCTTCGACACATTGCGTCAGCAACAAGAAGAAGTAAGTGAGATGTTCGGCAACCTTTTTCAGGAAGACAAGAGAGGGAAATTCAAGGTAATTCGTGACCTCTTCAAGGGCAAAGTGAAGGGACTGCGCCTGCGCAATATTCGTGCCGCCTGGCGCGCCAGCCGCCTGAAAACAGCAGGGAAAGCAGCAGGAACCGGTCTGGCTGTAGCTGCCCTGGGCTTTTCCATTGCGGCCAGCTTCAGTGGAGACCCGATCGTCAAGAACATCACTTTCGGCCTGGCGGTGGTCTCCACGGGCGTTGATTTGGCTGTCACTATTCAAGGCATTGCCAAAGCAACCAAGGGTGTGGTCGGCTTTGCCAAACAAATGGCCGCCGCGGGCAGAGAGATCAGTGACTCTGCGAAGAAGGCCGGCGCTATCTTAACGGTGATCGCCATCGGGGTGACGATTGGGTTGTTTGTCGCCCAGTGGGCCATGGGCGCGATCGGAGCCGCTAACAGCCTGAGGTTCAGCGCCGCGCTGGCCGGGATGTTCGCCACCATCATCGCCACGGTCATCATGTTTGCCATCAGCCTGATTCCCATTGTGGGGCAGATCTTCGCCGCCCTGGTCGCCCTGACCGACGCCGTTATCAACCTGATTTGCGGCATCACAGACTCTGAAGCAGACATCTGTAAAGGAATCTCCGGCTATCTCACCCAGGCCATCCAGTGGGCCATCTGGAGCCAGACCACGCTGGTGGGCAACCTGAAAGACAGTGACCGCATGTTTGTGAAAGACTTCAAACCGGCGCTGGTCAATGTCGAGCGGGGCTACTCCGCCGGTAGCCAGGTCCAGTACGGCGCGAAAGTGGGGACTGCCATCACCCTGGCCGATGTGCCCGTTGATTGGAAAGCGGCCGTCTATGCCTGGCAGTACAACTACGCCAACCTGGATTCGGCCACCTTCAAGTACGCCCTCCAGCCGGAAAAGAAGGACATCGAGGGGGTGGCGCTCGACCAGATGGAAGAGGATTGGAAACTGCCCGATGGACGACGTCCCGGCACCTTTGAAAACCTGCCCGACAATAACGATAAGCTGTATATGACGCCTCAACCGGTGTCCGCCGTGATCACCCTGGACGAAGCCGGCATCAACCGGCCGGCGAAGCTCTACCTGGCCGAGCAGTACGCCGTTCCCACCCAGGAGTGCTGGGCCGCTCCTCTTCCCATTTTTCCGTATGTGGTCCCCGTCTGCTACCTGCGCACCGATGACAATGAGGGCAAGAGCACCCACACCGACCTGGGCAAGAACATCAAATGGGACGTCTTCCCGGCCACGCTGGATGGCTTCTACGCCTGCGAAAGTGGTCGCCCGTCAGACCCATGCCACAAGGATGGCGGCTATTCCCTGGGCTGGGGCCAGACCGGGGATGTCACCTTCCCGCGCGTGAAGGACTTCGACGGCGACGGCCTGTTCAACAAGAAAGCCGGCGGCAATGACCCCAACGACAGCAAGTGGGACAGCGACCGCGACGGCCTCTCCGACGCCTTCGAGTTGCAGAAAGGGAGCGACCCCACCCTGGCCGATAGCGACGGCGATGGCCTGACCGATTATCAGGAGATGCTGTACAAGACCAACCCCAACCGCCAGGACAGCGACGGCGACGGCCTCACCGACAAGCAGGAGGTGGATGGCTGGGAGTTCGTCTACGCACTGACCGACAGCGGGGGCCAGCTCAAAACCTGGGTCACCTCCGATCCCCTGAGCATCGATACGGACAACGACACCCTGACCGACTTTCAGGAAAAGACCTTTGGCTTCAACCCCAATGTAAAGTCTGACCTCAACCTGCTGGACTACGAATCGAAGGTGATCGAGCCCGACGCGCCGGTGATGCTGTTGCGCTTCGAGGAGACTGACGGCGCTACCACCTTTAGCGACGTTTCCGGCGACGTCAACAACGGTGCTTGCGAAGGTGACGCCTGTCCTGTGGCGGGGCACAGCGGCCGCTACGGCAATGCCCTTTGGTTTGATAGCAGCAATGATCACCTGTCGGTGAAGCAAGCCACCTCCCTTAATCTGGCCAACCAGTCCTTTACGGTAGCCTTTTGGGCCAAACGCAGCACCACCGGCGGTCGGAACATGTTTATCATCGGGCAAGGCACACAAAGCAACCATCGCGGCCTTCAGGTGGGTTTTCGAGACAACAATCGCTTTACCTGCGCCTTCTACGGCGACGATCTGAATACCCCTGCGGCCTACACCGACCAGGACTGGCATCACTGGGCCTGCACCTACGACGCCTCGACACGCCGGCGCATGATCCACCGCGATGGCGTCCCGGTGGCCGAGGACACCGCCTCGGCGCCCTATCAAGGCTCCGGAGACCTGCTCATCGGCAAAGCCCCCTGGGGCGACTACTTCAGCGGCCTGGTGGACGAAGTGGCCCTCTTCCGTACAGCTCTCTCCCACAGCGCCGTCCAGGCCGCCATGGAGGCCCGTTACAACCTCAACGACATGGTCGTCAAGCCAGGCCAGACCCTCACCTACGAGGGCACCGTCGAGAACAAGCTGTTCAACCGCTACACCAACGGCCTGCTGACCACCGACTTCCCCGGCCGGCTGGAGAACAATGTGCCCCCCACCTCCTTCATCCTGCAACCGACCGAGAAGCAGACCATGTCCGGCAACTTCACGATCAAGTCCGATGCCACCTCAGCCATCAGCGTCACCCTCACCCAGGTGGCCGGCGGCATTGTGGTAGACCGGCGGGAAGAATCGGGCTACGCCGAGCTGTGGCTGCCCTTCAACGAAGGCAGCGGCTGGTTGCTGTTTAGCGACCTTTCCGGCAACGTGCCGGCGCGCAATGCCACCTGCTTCGCTACCTCTACCGGCAGCAGTTGCCCCCAGGCCGGGCAGGACGGCGTCATCGGCAGAGCAGTACGCTTCGACGGGGGCGATGATTACGTCCGCACTACTACGCCCATTGACCTGGCCAACAAGTCCTTCACCGTGGCCTTTTGGGCCAAACGCAGCGGCGCCACACAGCAGAGAAATATGTTTGTCGTCGGGCAGGGCGCGGACCAGGTCAATCAAGGTTTGCACCTGGGCTTTCGGAACGACAACAGCTTCACCTGCGCCTTCTACGGGAACGACCTGACTACAGCGACCACCTATTGGACAGAAGATGTCTGGTACCACTTTGCCTGTACCTATGATGTCGCGACCCGCCAACGGACCATTTATGTGAACGGCGTCAAGAGCACCCAGGACACACCTTCGGCTCACTATGGGGGCTCTGGCAACCTGGTCGTCGGTGGGGCGCCGTGGGGGAGCTACTTCTACGGCGCGGTAGATGACGTCCGCGTCTACGCCCGGTCACTCCCGGCCGAAGAAATCGCCAGCCTGGCCGGCCGGCCCGCCTACGAGACAGATTTGTCAGGGAAGACCTTCGACGGCAAAACGTACACGACACGGATGGATAGAGCCCTGGATTTGAGCGGCGGCCAATTCACCATCTCGGCCTGGATTAACCCCCAGGCCTCCTCCGGCTGGCAGGGCATCTGGGGCTCTCGGTTCGAAGAGGCCTACGCTTACCCCAGCATGGCCATCGACCGCGACGCCCTGCGTTTCGGCTTTGGCGACGGCTCTACCTGGGCTGAACGCATTACCTACAACGCGGTGACGGAGGGTGCCTGGAATCATGTGGTGGCCACATTTGACGGGACCACCTATCGACTCTACGTCAACGGCGCAAAGAAGGATGAAACCAGTGACCCCTTCTCCGGCCGGAAGCCCTACCAGGACAATACCACCCTGATGATCGGCCGCGCCAGCGACAAGGCCACGGTCTACCTGGATCATCTACAAATCATAGACGAGGGAGATGGCAGCGGCAATGCCGAGCTGTGCATCGCCTGGCGAAACAGCCGTGGCGGCGACCAACGCGGCATTTGGAGCAACGACGATGTAGATGTAGGGGATTATGATGTCAAGAAGTCCCTGGATTTCTGGGATGAGGGCTATCTGCGGATATGGGAGGACGACGGCGGGACCTATTGCGGCGACAATGAGGATGACGGCGACGATTATGTGTGGGACCGGCGCTTTACAACCAACGACCTCGCCATCTGGGGTACGCAAAAGCTCTTTACCTCTGCCTCCAATGATACGGAGGGACATATCTGGCTGGGCAATCAGAACACTCCCGCTTTCAAAAACCCCGCCATCCCCTTCTACGGTAACATTGGCAAATTCGCCATCTACAAGCGGGCAATGAGCGGCGAGGAAGTGAAAACTCTCTACGAAGCTGAGTCCCTTGCTCTCCGCCTGCCCTTTGACGAGCCGCCCGGCGTCGGCCTCTCCAGTCAGAACTTTGCCAACGTCGCCGACCCCACCGGGCAGAGCCGGGGGACCTGTCGCGGAGGTTCCTGCCCTACCAGCGGCATCAGCGGTCGCGTCAACCAGGCCGCTCTGTTCGACGGCCGCAACGACTACGTGGACGTTGGCAGCGGCATTGACCTGGCCAACCAGTCCTTCACCCTGTCGGCCTGGGCCAAACGGAGCTCCACCGGCACCTACGATCTCATCATTGGACAGGGGAGTGGCGACACGAACCACGGGCTGCAGTTCGGGTTCAGAGACATCAACCTGTTCACCTGCGCCTTCTGGGGGGACGACCTGAACACCACGGAGACGTACATCGATCAGAAGTGGCACCAGTGGACGTGCACTTACGACGCCGCCACTCGTACTCGCACCATCTACCGGGATGGAGAGCAGGTGAAGCAGGACACCGCTTCGGCCCACTATCAAGGTTCCGGCGACATGACCATCGGGCGATTTCCCAACCGCAGCGGATTTGAATTCGATGGTCTGCTGGACGATGTGCGCGTTTACCGTAAAGCCCTTTCTGCCGGGGAAGCCCGAGCACTCTACCAGTCCGCTCCTGGTTTGTCCCTGCACTTTGACGAACCAGAGGGGGCAAGCACGTTCTTCGACGGTAGCGACAGGGGCCACAACGGCTCCTGTTCATGGTACAGTTGCCCCGAAGCCGGCGTAGAGGGGCAGATGGGCCGGGCCACCGAGTTTAATGGGTACGATGACGTCGTGCAATTGACCGACGCCGGCACGCTGGGCCTGAAAGACAGCAGCTTCACCGTGATGGCCTGGGTCAGGGGGGACAGCTTTGCCGAAAACGGCGACAACTCCATCCTGGGTACCGACGAGGAGAGCAAGAACAATGGGTTGCACCTGGTCGTTCGCAATGGCAAACCCTATATGGGCTTCCGCGGCAACGACACCGCCGGCACAACCGAACTGAAACCCGACGTCTGGTACCATCTTGTCTGGCGCTACAACAAGGACAAGGGCGAACAGGCTATCTTCGTCAACGGCTCCCTGGATACGGCCAAGACAGGGCATGGCTCCTTCCAGGGCAACGGCACGGTCTACGTGGGCCGGGCGCTGGGGGGGCGCTACTTCGGCGGCCGCATTGACGAACTGGCCATCTATCAGCGTGCCCTCCGCGACAAGGAGATCCGCGACATCTTCCTCTACCAGGGCAAATGGATCGAAGAGAGCAAGCCCCACCCAATCACCATCGACGCCGATCCCCCTACCTCCAGCCTGAGTTCC